>JAYYJC010000395.1:0-10000 GCA_036146655.1 Myxococcota bacterium
CTCCCCAAGCTTTGCAGACAATTGGGAAAGTGTTTCAGAAACCATGAGCACCCTGCGTTCTGAACTCTCTGTGCTGTCTGCTCAGGTCAAGGATCAGGAAAGTGCCCATTTGGCACAGATGCGCGCATTGAGAATGCAGCACTCTGAGCTTGAGCTTCAGATGCGCCGAGAACGCGCCAAGCTTGAGGAAATAGACAAGGGCTTGTCTGAGGCTGCGCTACAGCTGGACGACACTGAGTTTTCCATTGTGCTTCAGCAGCAGGTGGAAGCCAATGTTTCTCAGCTCAAAGGCCAAATCGAGCGGGGGATCCCTTATCGTCAGGAAGAGCGTCTGGCGGCACTCGATCAGCTGACCAAGGATCTTCTGGGTCAAAAGATCAGCGCTCAAAAGGCCACCCTTCAGCTGTGGGGCTTGTTGGAAGATGAGCAGCGACTCAGCAGAGAAAACAGCGTGGACCGTCAAGTCATTCAGCTTGACGGGCAAGACATTCAAGTTCAAGTGGCTCGGTTGGGCTTGGTGGCCATGTACTTTTACACCGAAGATGGCAAAGCCGGATTCGCCAAGAAAGAGGGCACAACCTGGACATGGGTGGTCCTCAACCAAAGCAGTCAAGCAGAGCATGTGCGGCGTCTGATTGACCAACTCACCAAGGGCGTACGCTCTGGTCGTTTTGAACTTCCAACTGCCGCATTTGAGAATGAACTATGATTCAATTGGGATTTCTTCTCTTCGGATTGCGTGCGCAGGCAGAATCCACCCCTTCTGAGCTCATCCAATCTGCTCAGCAGCGGGAAATGGCATACCTTCTGTCTGAAAAGGCTGCGCTTCAAGCACAGCTTGAGAGTCAGAGCAAACAAAATGCCAACCAGGTGCGATTGCTCGAACAAGACATTGTCAATGTCGAGCGTCTTCCGGTTCAGCTGAACGGGGAAACCGAACTCAAAGCAGAGCAGTTGCTTGAGCTGGAGCGTTCACAAGAAAACCAGTCCGACGGGCTAATGGCGCTTCAGGGCATCGTGGCTCAGGTTCAAGACCAGCCCGTCGGTGATGCCTTGAGTGGCACAGAGCTTCTTGAGACCTTGGACTCTATTTTCCAGGCTCAAATCCAAGATTTAGAATCCGCCCAAGCGAATCAAACCTCAACCCAACAAGTCTTCAATCTCAAGGGAGAGTCAATTGAGGCTGAGGTTGAGTACTACGGCAACATCGCCGCATTTGCCCAGTACGAAGGCCAAAGAATCGCCCTTCGTCCGCTGGGCGAAAAGGCACTTGGCTTTGTCGACTCATGGGGAACCTCAGACGCTGCGTTGAGTCAGTTTTTTTTGTTTGAAGGCACCAAAAAGAGAATTGATGAGGCCAAAGAAAAGTCCGTCAAAGACACGCTTGAGGCAGGTGGTACCGTGGCCTATGTGATTGCAGCCATTGGTGTCTTCGGATTGTGTCTGGCCGGTCTCCGTGCCTTCATTCTTCAGCGTGCAGGCCGTGAGCGGTATGAACAGGCGGCTCAAGAGCTTCATGACTCCAAAACACTCACTGTGGCCTGCCGTCCGATTCAGCAGCTTATGGACTCACAATCGGACAGCCATGACACATTGATGGACCTTGCAGAGACCATTGTGCTTCAAGAAAAGTCTCGTCTGGAGCGATTTGGGACGGCCATTCTGGTCATCGCTGCCGTTGCACCGTTGTTGGGACTCTTGGGAACTGTCACCGGTATGATTGGCACCTTTGAGATGATCACTGAGCATGGTACTGGTGATCCCAAAATGCTGTCTGGTGGCATATCAGAAGCCTTGATTACCACACAGCTTGGTCTGGTGGTGGCCATCCCGATGGTCTTGCTTGGCAATGCCCTCAACACCTGGAGCAGCCGAATCCTGAGCCGACTTGAGGCTGGCATCTTACTGGCTGTGGCCACCCGTTCCGAGGAGCGCATTGAACATGCCAGTTGAGTTGACTGAACTTTGGCTGGTTGGCGGTGGGGTCTTTGTCGTCCTCATCGGACTGGCGGGTGCCATCTGGGCTGCACTGGTGGGTCGATGGTGGAGTATTTTCTCTCTGCAGAAAGACCTGTCCAAGCCTCAATCAGATGACTCATTGGCCGCAAAGCTTCGGGCTCAGCCAGGGAACATTCATCGGGAAGCCATCCTTCATGGTGTTTTGTCAGAGCTGGATCACGGACGAGCCCTGATTGTGGCGATGATTGCAGTGGCACCCTTGCTCGGCCTTCTTGGAACAGTTGGGGGCATGATTGAGACATTTGAAGGTCTGGGTCAGCAGCAGCTGTACACTCAAAGTGGTGGGGTGGCTGGCGGCATCGCCTCGGCCCTCTTGACCACCCAGCTGGGACTCGTGGTCTCGGTTCCAGCACTCATTGCGTCTCGAATCATTGACTCGAAGGCCAAAGAAACCAAAACCCAGGGCGTTCAGTTGCTTCAACGCCTGTCGGAGCTCTCATGAGACGTTTTCGAACCAACGAAACCGAGCGGAGTGACCTTGATATTTCACCGCTCATTGATGTGGTCTTCATCCTGCTTATCTTTTTCATGGTGTCCACCACCTTTGTCAAGGATGCCCAGCTGGATCTCGAACGGCCTGCCGCCCAGTCTGCCACCACGGCATCGACCAAAGCGGTCCGAGTCAGCATTGACAGAGGTGGCGATGTCTATCTTGGGGATACCCCAGTGCGACTTTGGATGCTCCAAAGCCGTGTCCGTGATGCCCTTCGGGCCTCCACAGACAGCAGCGTACTGGTGGTTGCCGACCGTGGGACGCCCACCGAGCAGCTCATTGAGGTGGTCGATCAATGCCGTTTGGGTGGCGCCGCCAGCGTGGGTGTGATGACCGACCGCGAATCAAGTGCATTTCAGGGGGGATGATGAGACGAATTAGTATGGCAGTAGGCGCATTCTTCGGAATTGGAATGACTCTTGTTTTTGCGGTGATGCTGAGCTCAGTGCCACCTCCCAAAGCCCCCCAGCTTGAGCAGGAGGCGCAGCACTTTGAAGTGGTTGAGCGCAGGGCACCCCCAAAGCCAAAATTGAAGCAACCAAAACCGAAGCCGAAAAAAAATACAGCCCCTCCACCGCCCAGTCATTTGCTGAATGCGTCTCTTTCAGGACTTTCTTTTGGAATTGATGGTCTCGACAACATCATGGCTCAGGGGGCCAATTCGCTGCTCGAGTCAACCGACGCTTTGGTCATGACCTCTGATACGGTAGATGTGCCACCCCGTCCGGTCCATCGAGTGTCTGCAGATTATCCTGCTCGAGCCCGCTCAAAAGGACTTGAAGGCTATGTCACCATGAGCATTCTCATCGATGACGACGGATCTGTTCAAGATATTCTTGTTGTGGAAGCCTCGCCGCCAAATGTCTTTGATACGGTGGCCACTGCCGCTGTGAGAGACTGGCGCTTTGTACCTGGTGAATACAAGGGGGATCCTGTTTCGGTTCGGGTGACCCAAACCCTGCGATTTGTACTGGGAAGCTAATGATTGCCTTGTTGCTGACCCTTCTCGCCTGGGGTGGTGCCGATGAGTCGGTGCCACTGGCATCTCAGTTGGTTCAAGACGGACACCATGCGCGTGCCCAAAGTGTTCTTGACTCCCTTGATGAAAGCCTATTGGGTGAGTTTGCAGCACGGTATTACACGGTCAGTGGTGTCATTGCCCTTCAGAGTGAAGAATACATGCGCGCCCGTGATGAGTTTCATGTGGCTGTGGAGTTCGTTCAGCAAGGTCAAGAGGGTGCCGATGTTGGGCTTTTACAGCTCTACATTGCGCAATGCAGCATTGCATTGAGGGCGTATGAGCAAGCCATTCGGGATCTCAGCACCGCAGATCAAAGTGGACACGAATATTGGGTTCTCTTGGCCACTGCCCATAAGGGATTGGAAGATGCAGAGGCCTATTATTACACTGTCAACGAAGGCCTTGAAAACCATCCGAACAACCTTGATCTGTCCCTTAAATCCGTGGACTCTGTCTTATGGTTGGGCATGGTTCGACAGGGTTTTCAAATGGGCAGCCGCCTGCTTGAGCGGCCTGAGTTGGATGCCCAGTCTGCACTCCAGCTGGCCTATGCTTTTCAGCAGCACAGTGCCCCCTCCGAAGCGTATTGGCTCCTGAAAACCTCAACTGGTCGGTACAGTGATTCAGCCATCTGGATTGCAGCTTCAGCTCAAGCCATTGAAACCAAGCGCTTCTCTGAAGCGGCTGACATGCTGCTGGTGCTTGCAGAGCAGGATCCAAACTACGCCATTGAAGCTGCTGAAGCCTACCGCCAGGCGGGGGCATTTGGCCGTGCTTTGTACGCCAACACTTTGGCCACCGACGGTGAAGATAAGGTCCGTCAGCGTTTGGGGCTTTACATTGCATCTGAGGATTTCGTGGAGGCGTGTGCTCTCGTACCACGGCTCAATCGATGGAACATTCTGAAGGAGGATCCCGTCAAATATGGCTTGGCCTATGCCTTCTTTAAACTCGGGGACTTTGATTCAGCAACCCAATATGTTCAAGGCATTACGGACATCTCCATTTTCCAACAAGCGGCCTCTCTCCGAAGTGCCATCTCAGTGTGTGAAACAGAAGGCTGTCAAGAATGAACCTCCTGTTCTTGTTGTTTACTTCTGCGGCATTTGCTGCAGAAGGCGTCACCAGTGTGATTTGTTTTGAAGAGTCTGGCAATGTCTTACCCGGTGTATCGGTCGAATTTACGCATGCGGACAAGGTTGTTCAGTCAAAGAGTGATTCATACGGATTTGTGCATCAGGTTTTAGAAGAAGGGCAGTGGAATGTGGAAATCTGCCATCAGTCTCGATGTGTGACCAGCCGTTTCTATGTAGGGCCCTCCGCACTCAGTGAGCTTGTGGCGGTCATTAAAGCAGACGAGATTAAGTTGGTTGTATCGGCACCTAAGCGCCGCATGCAGATCGAAACCAATGACACAACGGTATTCGTTGAACTGTCTGGGAAGGTGACTGATCTCAATGCTGCACCGATTGACAGCGTACTGATCTTTGTACAGGGCGCACAAGAAGAAGCTCGAACTGGTGTGGACGGTTCATTTTCAATTCAAGTGCCGAAAGATGCGACTCAATTGGTGGCCATCAAAGACGGGTATCTGGACCGTCGATTAGAGCTTGACCTTCAAGCTGACTCATCCAAATCGATTGAGTTCAAAATGACCCCTGCGGGCTATCAGCTCAGTGACTTTATGGTCTCTGCTCCTCGAATTGCTGGGACTGTGTCGACCATGTTGGCACAACGGCAAAATGCTGCTTCAGTCAATGAAGTGCTGGGCGCTGAGCAAATGTCTCGGACAGGCGATGCCAATGCGGCAGCTGCTCTCGCCCGTGTGACCGGATTGACTGTGGTGGGGGGGAAATATGTGTATGTCAGAGGACTAGGCGAGCGATATTCTGCCAGTTTGCTCAATGGGTCTTCTTTGCCGAGCCCTGAACCTGAGCGTCGTGTGGTCCCACTCGATCTTTTTCCCACAGCAATGCTTGAAAGCATCACCATTCAAAAAAGTTTTTCTCCCGACCGTCCAGCTGAGTTTGGTGGCGGGATGATCAGTCTCAAAACCAGAGGCGTCCCAGATGAGCCCATTGTTCACTTCAGCGTCAAAGGCGGCTATGTGGGGGAGACGACAGGTGAAACCGGCATGACTGGATTTACGGCTCCAAATGACTGGACCGGTTTCGGGACAGATGCCCGTCAGTTGCCTTCAGACCTTCAGTCTGCCTCTGACAATTCTCCATTGGAGGAGTCAGATATGTTTTCCTCCAGAGGATATTCCGCGGATCAGCTGGAGCAGTTTGGAGAAACCGTTTCTCCCACATGGGGGTTAAAGCCGGTCAATATCACGCCCAATAAAGGCTTTCGAGTCATCTTGGGAAACGGTTGGGAGTTGGGTGAAGTTCGCTTCGGGGCTTTAACGGCCGGAATTTGGGACAATTCTTGGTCTCTGAACCAATTTAAGCGAAACTATTTCTTATTGGGTGAGAACAATAACCTTGAGCCCAGTCATCAATACCGGTTTGATGAACTTGAAAACAAAACCCGAATGAGCGGTGCTTTCATTGGGACTCTTGAGTTGTGGAATCAAGAGATTCACTATGTGGCTCTTTTAAACCGTTTGAGCAGTCTTACTTCAAGAACCTATGAGGGGTATAACCGTGATGTGGGCACAGACATCCGAGTGACTCGAGTAGGCTGGAAAGAACAATCCTTGCTTTATCAACAGTGGCGCGGGGTGCATGCGCTTGGTTCCATGTGGGAACTTGAGTGGCGCTATGCCTTGTCTGTGGCTGCCCGTGCAGAACCAGATCGCAGAGAGTATCGATTTGACCGTGAAGAAAATACCACAGATTGGTACCTTTCTGATCGACCTGAAGGCAATTCTATTTTTTACAGTACTCTGGAAGATCTCAATCAAGATTTTGGACTCGATCTGAGCCGTCGATTTCCCTCTCTCCGAAGTACCGAGGAAGGCATTGTGAAGGTTGGAGGCAATTTTATAAGTCGCGACAGAGGGGTCGACACCCGTCGATTTAAGTACATGCACAAAGGGGCGCTGTCCAACGATGCTGAGGTTCTCTCTCGAGACATCGAAGACATCTTTACCGATGAGACAATCGGCCCCGATGGTTTTCAGCTTGAAGAGGTCACTCGCCAAACCGACAATTATGGCGCCAATCAAGAAATTCAAGCGGCCTATGCCATGGTGCGTTCCCACTGGGGAAAACGATTCAGCCTGATGACTGGCTTTAGAATGGAAGATTCTGTTCAAAATGTAGAAACCTTCGAACTCTTCAATCCCAACCAAGAAAAGGTGGTCTCAAATCTAGACACGACAGATTACCTCCCCGCTGTTACCGCCACATTTAATGTGGGAAAAGCGGAGTCGCTCGAAGATCACAAGCTGCGGCTCGGGTATGGAAAAACCGTCTCTCGACCTGATTTTAGAGAATTTTCACCTGCCACATTCAATGATGTCACCGGTGGGCGCCAGGTGTACGGAGAACCCAATCTCAAAAGAGCGATCATTGATAATCTCGATCTGAGGTGGGAATGGTATTTTGACTCCAACGAAAATCTCAGCATAGGGGCTTTCTATAAAGACTTTACGCAGCCGGTTGAATCGATTGTGGTGGTGAGTGCACAGCATTCTGTGACCTATCAAAATGCAAAGTCTGCTAAAAATGTAGGTATAGAACTTGATTTTCGCAAAGACTTTGAGTTTCTTGGCGCATACGGCAGTGACTTTTATCTGGCAGGCAATGCAGCATGGATTGATTCAGAGGTTCAATTGTCCAAGAACAGCGGAATACAAAGCTCCAATCAGCGGCCCATGCAAGGTCAATCGCCCTATGTGTACAATTTAATTTGGGGTTACGATCACCCAGAGCAGAAGTCTGGTTTTGTAGCGGCATATAATGTTTTTGGGCCTCGAATTACCGAAGTGGGTGCACTCGGAGCACCCGATTACATTGAACAACCAGCTCACCGAATTGATTGTGCGGGATTTTTCACCATCAAGGGTTTTCGTCTGAGTGCCAAAGCAGGAAACTTATTGGACTCACCATTGAAGGTCACCACCGGAGACAAGACCGTAGAAAATGTTCGGCAGGGTCGCTCATATTCTGCTCGATTTGGCTGGGACTTTTAGCTGTCGCCTTGGGCAAACCATTCAACTAATGTTGAATGAGCCCAACGGAAGCTGACACCATTGATACGCCTGTGGCGTCTTCCGTCGAAAAAAAATGTGAGCGTCGATTGGTTTGTTTTGAGAGAGATGATTCAATTGGGGACTTGCGCATGCACGGCACAATGAAACTCAAAGAGATAGGGTTTATTCTTCGTTTGGCAAAATGAGGCATCAATGGGATTGTTGGTCAGCAGCCACCTTGAGGCTTCAAGCGGTGATTCTTGGTCATCCAGTCCGACATTGAGCAGCTGAAGATTGGGCATCTGAAGCAAAGCAGTCGGGTCTGTAATTTGATTGTCGGCAAGATAAAGTTTTTTGAGTTCAGGCAAACTTGTGAGGGCGTTGATCCGTGAAATTTTATTTTTGGCCAAGTGAAGCTTGCGCAACGCCTTAAGATTGGAAAGGGGCGTGATGTCTTCGATTTGATTTCCACCCAACCAGAGGTGGACCAATTCGGTCTGATTCTCGAGGGGGGAGAGGTCACTGATGCGGTTTTCGCCCAGCCCCAACCACAGGTATGAGCCTTTTGAAATGGGGGAGAGGTCTGTAATTTGGTTGTTGTCGAGCCAGAGAATCTTGAGCTTTGAAAGCGAAGCAAGACTGGACACATCTCGAATGTTGTTTTCGCCAATGTACAATTCTCGTAAGTTTGTGGCAAAGCGAAGTGGGCTGATGTCTGTAAGCTCTAAAAGTTCAAACTCAAGGCTGTCGATGAGTGGCAGTTTGGTGCTGAGGTCTGAACAATCTTCTGCTGAAAGGATATCAATAAGTGCCGTATAGGCTGGAGATGCGGCATTTTGGTTTTCTATGTTTTCAGTGCAATCTGCGCTGATTTCAGCATTGGGTTCTAGGCTGTCGGGCAGTTGTGCACAAAAACCAGCAATGGCGGTATTTTCTGATTCTTTCGGACAAAATCCAGGGTGAACGGCTTCTTGCTTTAGTTCGATTTCTTTTAAGTTTGTGAACTCTGACAAAAGAATGACATCGTAGATATCTGCGTCTTTAATGCTCAAACGGCTTTGCGATTTGAGGTGCTGATGCAGCTTTTGGCAGTCTTGGATTTGAAGGCTTGCTTTCAAGTTCTCAATGCTGACAGTTGTGAACAACGGGCTGCTGTCTGGGCTCTCACAAGCCAATAAGAAGGGAGAATCAGATGGGGTCATTTGGGGACATCCTGCGTGTACCACAGCAGGCGTTTCAGGGCAGGCACTATTCGAAACTGGAGTGAATTCAGCCCGAAAAGCATTCAGAGCCAGCAATGGTTCAAGTGGCTGTAGATCCGATACCTGCGTAAAACTGATGTCGAGGACTTCTAGATTTGAAAGGGTACTCAAGGGGCTGACACTGTCAACCGCTGTACCAAAAATATCCAAATACTTCAGTTGACTTAGTTGAGCCAACGGACGGATATCTTGGGTTTGGGTTTCTCTCAGGCTGAGGATTTGAAGTGCGTTGAGTAATTCAATTCCGCTGAGATCGGCCACCAATGTCTTTGAAATGTCTAGATATTTCAATCCCGTCAGCTTTTGGATTGAAGACAGGCTGGAGACTTTGGTATTCCGAATGCTTAGCTTTGTCAGTGTGCTCAGGCTTTCGATGGCTGTTAAGTCTTTGACTTCTGTTTGGTCAATATTGAGCCGTTCGAGTTTGGTGAGTGCGGATAAAGGCTTGAGATCAGAGATTTCAGTGTGGTTGATTCGAAGGTCTTTGAGATTGACAAAATCGGCGATCATTTCAATGTCTGGAATGAGGCTGTCACCAATGAACAGCGACTCGATTTGTGTCAATCCCGTCAACACAGAGAGGTCAGAAATAGGTGGAGAATGACTTTCTAGGTCGATCACTGTGGTTACGCTGAGTTTTTTCCACGCAGCGTAACATTTTGTTTCACCAATGTACTCAAGCAATGCCTTTGCGGTAATCTGTTGTTCAGGTGTCCCTCCGCCCATACAAGCTGTACGAAATGGCGTGGTTGTTTCTTCTTGTTCTGTGTCAATTGTCTCACAGGAGAACAACAATAGTCCCAATATCCAATTCATAGCATCACTGCAGAGATGGGGTGAACATCTTGATTAACATGGCGTCCGTAATCCACATCGCCCAATGCCAGCAATGTGGCTCCAAGGTGTTGCGGCAGAAGCATCACACCGTTGTCTGTCATCTCTCCTGTTTCAAGTGAAATTGGGCGTCCAATGGCCTTTGAGTCCAGTCCACCGATTGATTGATTTCCCTTGATACCCGCACCCATCAGAAGGGCCGAAGTGAATGTCCAATGATCTCTGCCGCC
>JAYYJC010000396.1:0-10000 GCA_036146655.1 Myxococcota bacterium
ATAAGTATTGAAAACCGGTGAGCGTCCCATTTCAGAGATGACGACCACCACAACATCGTCGATCAATGGTGCACCGAAAATATTGGTTGATGCTTCAAGTTGTTCCATAATGTCTGTGAGAAAGCCATAAAACTCCTCTACATTTTCTTGTTGGGTGTCATGACTGGCGTGGGTGTCCCACGACAAGTCACACACGCCTTTATAGGATATCATGGCACTTCTTGCGAGTTCTTTTGAAAAGAGTTTGAAGATGTTGTTTGCATCGTGCCGGATGTCTCGAACACATCCTGATTCAATTCCATCTAGGTTGATGGCGTAATAGTCTTCACGGTTCACTTCGAATTGTTCAATGGCGCTCAAGTAGCTGTTTCGCAATTCCATGTCTTTCCCGTTTCGACCCCCATTCATTAGGCGTCTCTTAAGGATCTCGTCTTCCAACAGTTCTCGTGCAAGCATGGGCGGGTTCTCCCCAAACAACAGGCCAGGCTCCAGCAACCGTGTGAGCTGTCCATTCATTCCAACCCGAACCACATGAGAGGCAAACTGTGTAGAATAAGCTGGGCCTCGGATAACCAAATGAGGGGTTGGATAGAGCTGCTTTGACTTTGCGGCCATGATGCTTGGCCAATCATCAACATCGCTACTGGCCTTACCAGTCATGAGAAGTTGTGTACAGCGTTGATGCGTTACTGAACGCAGTTCCATGCCATTAATGACACACAATTGTGAGCTGTACCGTGACATAAAATTGCCAAAGGCGGGCCGTGAAGGATGCTCTACAACCGGAATATTTCCATATTGCCCTGGCTCTGCATCTGGCTCCATTTCAATCCCGCTTACCCCAAAAGCAGGCACAAAAGTGCAGAAGGGATCCCAGCCACCATCATTAAAGATGTAGAGGAACTTTTTATCGGTACTCTGCGCATTGGCGTGGGCTGGTAGAGAATAGGAAGCTGCGGCACCCAGACTCATGGCGGTACTCTGACGAAGAAATTGTCTCCGGTTCACTTTTGGCTCCTAGTAAAATACAAAGCGGGGATCCCTTAAGTTGAGGCTAACAACAGAAGCCCATGCTTGCGTTGGACCTTCCATTAAATCAACTTCTTCCCATAATATGGTCATGTCTTCAATCCACTTTTCGGTGGCTGGTATTGAGAATATTCGCATGTGAAGTTCTTTGAGTTGTTGAACGAAAGCCGCCTCGTAATAACGGGTCTCAGCTGTGACCAGTGTCAGTAACACTGCATCTTCTCCATCGAGATCATTTTCTGCGACGTATTGACCTGCCAGTTGTGAAAAGCGCTGAAGGGTAAAGACCCATGTGATCCCAGGGTTGGGTTGGGGTTGAAAGGTATTGAGACCATCGACGCCACCCGCCAAGCTTCGAAAACCGAGTTCATCTGATTTCATCATATCAAAGCCGTCTACGACCCAGCGAAAACCCGTCAGTTCTTCCACACTGCTTGCCAACTGGTCGGGAGACTGCATGGCGGAACTCCGGTACCGTGCACTGAGTTCAGGACTTGGTTCAATGTCAAAATCTCCGACTCGGTACTCGTCACCGTCAGTGATGCTCCGAATGAGTGCCTTGATCTTGGTGTCTTCATTCATAAAGTGAAGCCAATGCTCGTGAAGGGTTGGCCTGTCTTCAGCGGTGATTGGCCGTCGCCAAAATGCTTTTGCCATTGTTTCAACGGCACAACTGTAAAATCGAGGATCATTTGCAATCATTGGTCCGAGGTCCGCCAATCCATCGACGGGTTCTCCAAAGTAAGCAGACTCCGTTTGGAGGTATTCCTCACCAAGTGCTTCTCGTTCGGGGTGGTAACTGGTCTCTTCGATGGTTGAGTACAGTGAAAGCCACCAAAAACCAAAGAGAGTGGACGCCATTGGGTCTAGCGTTGAATGACATGCCAGGCACGAGGGGTTGGTAAGGGTGGCACTTGATGCATCTCCAGTTCCAATGTCTTCAAGTTCCAATGTTGAAAATGACACCGGCCGTGCCAAAATGTCTTCACAAAGCATCAGTCGAGAGATGGCCGCTGCTCTTGACCGATTCATATTGCTGTCGTCCGTGGTGTACCTCCACCACAAGCCATTGGTTGCAAGAAGACCAACTGGCGGTCGGCCATCGGTATATTTTGCTTGAAACCATGATGTTTCGGATGTTTCGTTTTGGGCTTCAAGCGGCCAGATGTCCATCAGCATTTGGTTGGCAAGTGTATAATCTGCCAAGACGGTTTCGGACCATGGCAGATCAAGTGCTGCCACATGGGCAATGAGGCGCAGTGGTTCTTCTCCCACCGATCGCTCAAATGTGTATTCTTCTTCTGGATCAAGGTGGTAATCAAAGTAGACCACATCAAAAACATCGATTGTGGTATGCCACTGTTCACTAAAAAAAGACACCATGCGATCTTTAAAGCGAGCATCTTCCATAAACTCATCTCTGAGAACATTGAGTTCTTGAGGGTTGGTTTCAACCCGAAGCACTTCTGGCACCGTCGGTACCGTTCCTCTGAGGTCAAGGCTTAATCGACGGAGAAGTTGAATGTCGTCTAGAACAATGGGCGTGGCCACCGGCAGTGGTGGGGGTGGCGGATGGCATGCAAAAATCCAAATCATCTGGATGGCTCCATGAGCCGTCTAAAGTGCTCGATGTGATTGCTCCAGTCAAGACAAATGGCTTGTTCAGATACCAACCCATCGTAACTGTGCTGAGCACATTCACTGAGTTCGTCAGACACAATGACATGCCATAAGCCAGAGGGGTCACGCATTTCAACCGTTCCGAGAAATCCAGGGCTGTCAGAAAATAAAATGACATCATCAAAGGCAAGACTCTGTCCATTCCACTGTATGGCACCGTCTAAACTGATCTCCAGTGTACCACCGTTGGTTTGAAGAGATTGATAATAGAACAACCCACTAATGCCATGTTGAACCCAACTCTCTTGGCCGCCTTCCCACATCCAACTGCCTTGAATCTCACCTTCGAGCAACATGTCTCCAGTGTCTTGTAACCATCTGATTTCAGAGACATGTCCACCAGCTTGAAAGGACATGTTGTCTGGTGTCAACATCTCAAAGTCGCCAATAACAATCCATCCATCCAGCGGTTCTCCATCCAATGTGTCGTCTTCATCGAGTTCTTCAAATATGGTGTGATAAACCGAAAGACCATAATAGGCGTACCCAGTAGATGCCACACAGCCATCGACATTGTCAGGCGAGAGCCGTGTACTGCTTCCAGGACAGGTCTCATCACCCAGTTCCAGGAGGTCGAAATAGCTGTCCATGAAGGGCTTACCATAAGGCATTCCAGTGTCGGCATGTGCTAAGAACTGTGCTTCTAGTGAATCGATGTTCCACTGAGCTTCTGTGACATCACTTTCTGTTTGGGGTATTTCAACGGTTGGGATGTCTGGCAACGGTTCTGTTTTTTGTGGAGGTGTGGGGTTTTCTTTGCATCCAAGAGTGAGCAGTAGAATCATTGCTTTTCCTCCGCAATGCAGGCCAAAAAGGCATCCAGAGCCTCAAGATCAGATTGTGGCAGTCCACCTCCCTTCGGCATGGACTGCCTTTTGATGACGCTGTCTCTAATGCGTTCAGATTGCAAAACAACGGATTCAAAGTCATCAAAATTAATGTCTTCCGGTGCGCCAAAGCGGTTGGGGGCATTGCTGCTGTGACAGGAGGTACAATAAGTCGAAAAGAAGGATGCTCCGAAATACTCCCATTGAAGAGATGTCCTTTGCTGACAGTCTATGCCAGAATCTTCCATTGGAGATTGACAAGCCAAGAATAGTATTACGGGATTCATACCCATATCTATAGCCGAAACCATGGAGGTGCGTCTACGAAATTGCCTGACCTTGTTTGATTTGAGTGATCTGGTTCTCCTTTGGGAGAATCGTGTCTTTTTTGCCCCTTTGCTTGCGAAGAGATTTCACCTTTTGAATGCGTTGAAGCCCATGTTGAGAGACATGAATCCGATAGTGTTGGAGTCTTTTGCGGTCATTTTGGCTGATTTCAACGGACATGATGATTTCATAGAGTCGATCCACATCGTGAGATGCCATGCTGCCATTTTTATCGAATCGAACCATTGTGCGTCGAGCGTCATCAAATTGATTGAGCCAGTCCGCCACATTGTAACGAATGATATCGTGTATTCCGGAATAATTTATGACAGATTGTTCTGCTTTTTGATGTTTGATTTTGAATGTGCGCTCGTATTCCACAAAATCACCACCGACCCACATCGCCATTGGAACGGGTTGTAGCTTTTCCCAACACGCTTGAACTTCATCAGGCAACTGGTCTTGGGTGATTCGCTGTACCCGTTCAGATGCGATGGCCACATTAAGTCTTTCTTCATGATGGTAATGTGTCACTTGGGGACGGGATTGATTGTCTATTCGCTGCGATAAATAACGGCCAGCGGTTGCTTTGATGCGGTCTTTCAGAACATATGAAATAACAGCAATCACAAAGAAGTAGACCATAAGTGTGCTGTTCATTCCGTGATTGAGATCGATTCCCAGCTGAAAAAAAGCAAAGATTTGTGCAAAAACGGCCCATGTCATGGCAATGCCAGCAGCGACACCAAGTGCAAGGTGTTGAAGCCAATCTTTTTCGATCTGTGCAACCCCCTTTAAGAAGAGGGCAGAGTATGTGTACTTTTTGAGTGCACTTGCCCGCAGGAGATACTGTGATGAGGTTTTGAGATAATGCGGCGAAATTTTTTGAATTCGTTTTCTGTTTTGATGAATCCATTTTATGAGTTTTGATCTTCCGACAGTGCCTTCTTTTAGATTCAGTAAAATGTCTTGGACGACCAATTGGAGTTGGTTTCCCATTGCCTCATCAGCCCAATGCAGGCTTTGAATGGTTTTATTGGTGATTTGTGAATTCAAAAATATTCTTTTAAGTTCAAGCCATTGCTTCGAAAGCGTCTTGATCTGTTGATAAAATTCTAAAATGATTTGAGATTGCTCCTCTTGCGTTTCCGCATGTTCAATGGCTTTGGTTGTTGCAAAGAATGCTCTCTTAATGGAGCAAGACAAGAGCCGAGCATGGTGTCTAATCATTCGCTCTTCTTCAGCTTTAAAACCATCTGTATACTCAAAATGAGTCAATGATCTAAGCATAAAGAGTGGAGAAGAAGTTTTGTTGTCCAACAAACTGTGAATGGAGATTTGAGGGGCTTGAAATCGAGTGTGAATCTGTCGGTTTTGAAACCACGATGTTTCAAATTGTTTCGAGTTTTGAATGGATGGGGGTAGATAAATCCAAAACTTGGATTTGTATTCTTTGATGTCAATGTCTGCAGGATATCGAATCTTAAACTCTAGTCTGAAACGATCGTGTATCCGTGCTGAAAAAAACTTGGCCATTGCTTGTTATAAAATGAGAAGATCCATCTATTACTATAGATTCGTTTCCAATCCTTGTCTATTTTTTCTTGTTGTACACTAAGGTTATGTCTGTTCTTCGTTCAAATTCATCTCTGCTTTTGATGTTGGGAGCCATTGTACTCTGTGTCTTGAGTATTTTGAAAACAGCATTTTTTAAACCCAATGTAACGCCAGCCAAGTCGCACACTTGTTTGGATTTAGATGACGCAGGGAAATGGTTGACTGGGTCGATCGGTGTGGCATTAAATGGACCATGTACTGTTTCGGATGAAACCGTTGAAGACCGTCTTGATTTTGCAGCACTCACAGGAGTGGATGCACATTGGGTATCCACATGTCAGGTTGGTATGATGGATTGGTGTACACAGGCTCTGAGAACCCGACAAATCCAGATACAGCATGAGCTCTTTGAACGGATTAAAAATCCGGTCGAACGGGCACAAGCACTTCAAAGTGCCTGTATTGATCCCGAAAACGCAAAGGCGGTTCGCGCCCTTTTGGGTGACGGAATCAGTGTAGATACACTGTATTTGGATGCCTGTTATATGCCCCCTGAACCGTTACACAGCACATTGGTTGACTCTTTGAAAAACCCTGCACTTAGAACCACAGCACTGCATCTTTTGGCTGCCCATGACATGACCCTCCCAGAAGATTTTCCATCCGAATGGGCTCCCTTGTTCTCTCACTGGTTGCGGTCTTCCAATCGGTAAACAATGACCCAAGACTGGTCGTTGTTTCCCAAATAGGCCGCCTCAATGTGCGCCTTTTTACCTCGGATAAGGGGTGTTGGTAAAATCAATTGTGTATCGAGATGACTGTAGATGAGGCGTTCGGCTTTTGGCCTTTCCTCAAAGGGGCTTGGATGCTGCTGCCATTTTTGTTTGGTGTAATACAAAAGGGGTGCTGTCTCGAATGAGGCAATGACTGTACCTTCTTGTGAGTCTTGGTAGGCGTTGATGTATGCATGTCCTGCTTCGCTGTTGTGGACTTGTGGCAGTGAAGCTTTGGCCAACGGATGTGCGCTCATGTATCCCAAGGCACCAATGAACAGTGCGATTTTAAGGGCATCGGACTTTACCTTTTTGTGAAACTCTGCAAATCCAATAAGGCCCAGTAAAATGAGTCCCAAGATGCTTGGAATGAGGTTGGATTGAGAGAACAATGGATCGCGCGCTTGTGGATAGACTGTGGACACAAGGTTGGGCAGCATAAAAGCCAGCAAAACAAGCACATTTCGTGTCCAATGTCTATTTGTCACGGCCCCATACAGCACCATGCCAGTTCCCATTGTGAAAATAATCAGGCTGGGATCGATTGCATGATGACTGATCCACTGAATCCCTTCCCATGCTGACAGACCAACGGTTGCCTGTGGGGGTGAAGGGAATGAAATGGCGATGTCTCTGAGCGGTGGCGACCATACACCCATTCCGTAGAGTTGCTGACTCCATCTCAGTGGCATTTCTGACTGCTCAAGAATCCAACCTTCCCAGTGTCGAGGTGTCAAAACAAACTGGCCTGCACTATGGCTTAGGTAGGCAATCCAAATCACGATGGGGGTCAAGACTCCCGTACATCGGAGGGCCACATTTTTCCAATTTACTTTGTGGTGCCAGAGCATGATAATGGCCGCCGATAAAAGGTGTTCGGGTCGCGATAGGGCAACAAGTGCGGCAGCCAAGCCAATTAAAAGGCTGTGTATTCGCCGTTCGGATTCACCACTTGCACCGAGGTAGGCCCACATCAAGGGCCCGAGTATTAAGACTCTTGCATCAACAATGCCCAAGAGTTGACGAGTAGTGGGCATGGCAATCAATAGAATGCAGGCCACCGTCGAAATGATCCGGTTTTGTATCAGCCGCTGAGTACAGAACAAAAACAAGATGATGGAGAGTGTGCAAAGGATGCTGAGGCTGTTTAAGCTGTTGGTGAATGTCAAAAACGGGCCCAACAGAATGGCAGGCACAATAGGACGAAACCCCATTGTGACTTCATTGCAGTCGAGCCACTGAGACTCGTTGAGCCATAGACATTCACCGATCGCGGCAATGTCGTAGCTGTCTGGAATAAGTGTGGCTGGCTCTACCAACCGCAACAAAAAAACAGCAGTAGCAGCGATGAACAAGTCAAGCGACGTTGATGCGATCCGATGAGGTTGATTTTGGGTCAATGCTTAGTCGGGGTTGAGGTTGTCAATGACTTCAAGCGTGTCTCCAATGTCCACGAAATCCACTAATATTTGGGTGAGGGGCATTTCTCTTTCAAAGAGACACTGCTCAATGTGATTTGTAATTACATTGGCGGTATTCGCCACTTCAGCGTGTTCTGGAAGTGCAATGGGGTTGGTAATGAAATGGTTGACATTGAAAAGACTTGCTGTGTCTATATTGCCTCGATCTGCCTCACAGGAAAAATCCGTTGTGGTTTGAGCTTGATAAGGCGTGTCAATCCAATAATCCCATTGTGCATGGTAGCCCGGGGTGGCAGGCCCGCCATATTGAGCCGCAAAGACCACCAGTCTTTTGTCTGAATCAATGAGTTCTTGTAAGCTGGGCCATTCCGACTCCAGCGGTTGGACATGAAGCCAATCTCCAATCCCAACAGAGTGGAAAGCGTCTAGGGTCATTTCTGCCGGCGCAGCATCTTGAAATGTGATGAGGATGACATTTTGAGGTTGGTCTATCAAAAAGTCTCGAACATCCGAAAGGGCATGTTCAAGTGGTTGTTCACCCAATTCGCAAAACCCATGACACAGTACTGGCGATCCATCGATCTCATAGGTGTCCAAGTTGAGTGCTCTGACTCCAGCCTCTAATTGATGTGGAATGTTCCAGCCTTGATTGGGTGCAATCCACTCATCTTCTGCGTTGGACATGGAATTGTGTGTTCCCACAAATGGAACTTGGTTAAACGGCAGTGGACACAAGGCCGATTTTCCGTTGCACCCCGTTTCACCAACAGCCGTATCCACAATGGCTTTGGTGCGGGCATCCTCTGACAAGCAGGCAAACAAATAAAGCAAAAACATGACCCTTATAATACCCTAACCCCAAGTTCTTTGCTGCCATCAGTGTGATGCCTTCGACTGTCTTCTGAGATACTGAATGTTTCGCTCAGGGATGCCTTCGACATTGGGGTGGCTTTGTCTTGCGGTCTCGACATCCGCACATCGCAAGATGTGTATCATAGGAAATGGGGAGCGATTGGTTGCATTGGCAGGGTCATCTTTGGGAGCATTTTCAAACTGATACTCAGGATGAAATGAAGCAATTTGATAGTGTGCCTCGAGATTGGCCTCCTTTAATGTGTGTTCGGCATCGTCTATCAGATCCAGATAGTCGAGAAACGGAAATTCCTGCCATTCCAAAATTAAAAATGTCGTCGGCGTATTTGGGTGGGATTCGAGCCAGAGTACTTCATCAATGAATTCAGCGTGCATGCGATCTTTGTGTCTTGCGTCGCAGACTGAATACCGGATTTGACCTCCGTGAAAAGGGGTATGGGCAAAGGGGCATAAATTGTGTGCAAGCACAAATTCTTCTATCCATTTTTGCGTTAACTTGATGGGGACTTTAGAGGACATGAGCTGTGAAGTGGTTTTAAGAGGTACACTGAAAGCATGTTTGAGTCCACAATAGCCGATTTAGAACACTGCCGCCCAACGCATCTGCAAGTCAACTGCCAGAATCTGTGTCATAACTACTTGGCGCTGAAAGATTTTGTCGGGGGTCGTCAGGTTATGGCCATTTTAAAAGCCAATGCCTACGGACACGGAGTTATTGAGGTTGCACATGCTTTAGAGTCAGTCAATGCGGATTACTTTGGTGTGGCGTATGTGGAAGAAGGGTGTATGCTTCGTCGAGCAGGAATACAAACCCCTATCTTAGTCCTCGGCGGCATTATTGGAGACCAGATCCCCCTCTTTCTTCGGGAAAATCTAGACATCACTGCATCTTCCAACGACAAGTTGAAAGCGATTGATGCCTGTGCAGGTGCGCTTGGAATACGCGCCCGTGTCCATCTCAAAATTGACACCGGCATGGAACGGATTGGCGTCCATGGTTACAATGCTGAAGGACTGTTGAGCGAAAGTATTCGGTGCAAAAACACAGAGATTGTTGGTATTTTTTCGCATTTTGCAACGGCTGATCATGACGACACACAATTTGCCAAAATACAGTTGGACCGGTTTCTAAAGGTCCTGAATTGGTACACCGAACATGGTGTAAATCGGCCAATGGTTCACATGGCCAATTCTGCAGCCATGATCAAGTTTCCTGAAAGTATCTTTGACATGGTTCGCCCCGGAATAGCCCTTTATGGGGCATCGCCAGTGGCCTGTTCGGTACCACTGAGGCCAGCATTGCGCTGGGTCTCTCGCATCGTCTATTTTAAGGTGGTGGAGAAGGGCCGATCTGTGAGTTACGGTGCCACATGGGTTGCGCCTGAACAGACTCGAATTGTGACCATTCCTGTGGGGTATGGCGATGGATACATGCGTGCCTGCTCCAATCGTTCACATGTGTTGATTCGAGGCAAGCGGTATCCTGTCGTGGGGCGGGTGTGCATGGACCAGT
>JAYYJC010000397.1:0-10000 GCA_036146655.1 Myxococcota bacterium
CGGGCACTCAAATGGTCTTGCACACGGTCCCAGACGATGGTGGGTCTGAGATCAGAAAAATCATCCGCTGGGTACCGACCACTCATCATATCAAGCACACCTTCAAAGGCATCTTGAGACAAATCTCTGTAAGCTGCACATCTCCGAACCACAGAATAGATGTCTTGTAATGGCCAGTCATTCATTGCAATCATGGCTGCAATCTGTTGTGCCAAGACATCCAACGGATTCCGTGGGTAACTTGAAGCCTCAATTTGACCTGTCAGCATGGCCTTTTGGACCACTGCACTGGCCAAGAGATCCGAATCATGTTTTGGGAAACTGACTCCCTCTGGAATTCCCCCGACATGATGCCGCGAGCGACCAATTCTCTGAAGACCAGACGATACAGACGGAAAAGCGCCGACTTGAATGACGAGCTCAACGGCTCCCATGTCAATTCCGAGTTCGAGCGAAGCTGTGGCAACAATTGCGGGTAAATGGCCCATTTTAAGCTGCTCTTCTGACTCGGTTCGAATGTTGTGTGCAAGAGAACCGTGATGCGCTCGGGCCAACAAAATACCCGCCTTTTCGTTGATGGCTGCCGCAAGCTTTTCTGCTGAGCGTCGACTGTTTACAAAGATGATGGTGGAACGGTTGGCCTGTATTAATTCGACGATACGAGGGGTCAGATTGGCCCAGCTTGAGCGAACCACCCCATCAGAAGAAACCCCGTAATCCAGTTCATCTGGGTTTTGTTCAATCATCTCTTCAGCAGGCATTTCGACCGAAAGCTTCAGTTTCTTTTGCTCACCAGCATCGACAATGCTGACTTCTCGAGGATTGCTTCGCTCGCCCTGAATCTGGTATCCACCGAGAAACTGAGCCACTTCAGTGAGGGGCCTTTGTGTGGCTGACAGTCCTATCCGTTGAAGAGGCGGCAGCGAGTGTTCACGCATGGCCTCAATGCGTTCGAGGGTGAGCATTAAATGGGTCCCTCTTTTCGAGGACACCATGGTATGGATTTCGTCAATGATGATCGTCTCTACATGTTCGAGCATGGATCGGGCTTTGGAGGTCATCACAAGATAGAGTGACTCAGGCGTTGTGATTAAAATATCTGGTGGCTTCCGTGCCATTTTGGCCCGTTCTGACTGTGGCGTATCGCCTGAGCGAACGGCCACCACCGGCGGATTGTGTGGGACTTCCTGTCGCATGGCCAGTGCTTGTATACCCACCAATGGTGAACGGAGGTTTCGCTCCACATCGACAGCGAGTGCTTTTAAGGGAGAGATGTAAAGTACCCGAACCCCTGGATGTTCCGGCTTTTTTGTAAACAATAAACGGTCGATGGCGCTGAGGAAGGCAGCCAATGTTTTACCAGAGCCTGTAGGCGCCAATAGAAGCGTAGACTGTCCTGCGCAGATGGGTTTCCATGCAAGCTTTTGTGCTTTGGTGGCTTGTTCAAAAGCCCCTTCAAACCATGATTGAGTGACAGGATGAAAACAGTCTGTCGATGTCAGTTTTGTCATGCACAACCTCAGCACCCTGTAACCTTGCCTATTAAACTGTCAAAAGCAAAGGGCTTGGGCGGTTTTGTGCTAGCCCGTTTCTACCTCAGACTGCTCAGAGTAGGCCATCTCGATTGCACCTGCTGTGCCTCTGCCAACCACACCATCAGCGGTTAGTCCATTTGCATTTTGAAACTCAATTACAAGCCGTTTGGTATTGGGACCAAAGTCTCCATCTGGTCCGTTAGGAAAGCCCAGCGCATCTAGCCGTTGCTGTAATATTTCGACCGCATCTCCGTGTGATCCCATTTTTAATACATCTGCGCCGTCTACGACATTTAGCCATGCGTCTTCTTTGCTCTTTAACCGGGGGCTTAAACTCGATGGCGCATCTGCCCCATCCACCGCTCCGAGAAGGGAAGCGATGCCAGGTTGTTGGTCCACATGCCAACTTGAAAAGCTTCCATCTGAAATGTATTTGCCCTGTGAATAATGATTTGTGCCAGCGTAGACATATGGAGACTCCATTCCTTTGTATAGGTGGTACCCCAATCCGTTGTATGCCTCTGCATAGGTTGCCAATGCGGCAAAATGGCGGGTTTCTGAATCAATGCCAATGTTCGTTCGAATAAAATCTTTCATCTGAAGGGCATGCACAGCCCCTTCTTCCCATTTGTAGAACACAGGAATGTTTCGCGGTTCATTGACCGCAGGTCTTCCAAGCGGGTCCCCTTGATGGAGATAGGTCCCAAAGTCACCTGTGCTTTCTCGCCAGTGAATGGCGGCAATGAGTGGCGCTGGGACTTGGCTTCGAGCAGAGACAGCTTCATACCGTTGCTGATGCCTTAAGTAATGCGCTTGAAAGGCCTCCACAGAGTTCATTTGAGTATGGCTCATCTGAATGCGGAGGTTGTTCTGGCTGGCACCATGGTCTTCAAAAACACCGCTGTAAACACCAGTGGGCTGAAATTCATTAAGAGAATAATTCGCTTCGCTATTGCTCTGAGGTTGAGTGTCATTGCTGTGGTGTGCAACGGTCTCATTAGAACTGGTATTAAATTGTTGTTGTGAATAAGACATCAGATGTATTGTGTGGTTTTGTCTATAATATTGTGCGCATTATTCAACGAATGACAAGTTTCAAGATTACAATAATGTGTGACAATTTGGAATTAAAGCGAAAATGTCAGTATTTTCCAAGAGCCATCTGCTTCTTGCATGAGGGTGCAGGGCGTCGGATTTCGGTTTGGGGCATCCAGAAATATCTTGATGGTTGTTGACGGTTGATTGGGAACTGGTTGCTCACGGTTAATCGAAAAGCTCGACGGGTCGTTGGGACGGTTTAAATAGTGGTGTTTTTGAGCGCTAAGTCTGCTCCAATTGAATCGCACCAAACTGGCCAGTGCGTGTTTATTGGTGGCGATGGAACTGTGCATGACGGTTTTCAATGCCTCCGTTAGGGCGTCATCGCTTTCAAATGTTCTTAAAGCCGCTGCAAACAACGCCTCAATGGCATCGCGCTTACTGCTGGGCTGGGTGTTCGCATCCTGCGGAGCTTCGGATGATGAGTCCACAGTAGACTGGGAGGGTACGGTCGGTGAAGCTGAATTTTGGCTGGCCTCCTCCAGTTGTCTTTGTGCTTCCAACAACAACGCCATGGCGCTTTTGATCTTGGCTTTGGCATCTGAAATTGGGTCTGACATCGTCTGACATTCCTTAGCATAGGTGTGATGATCGTTATGCATTTAGTATAAACACATTTCGGGTATGCGGTCATGGCTTAATGCGTTATGCAATTAGTCCTTCCATGTTCGATGAGAGCGTTTCAATGTCTGATGTCAGTTTTTCGGGTTCGATTGCTCGACCTTGGTGGCGCATTCTTTCACGGCGGGGGGTATTGCAAGATGATTTTGCGCCCATCGAAGCCAGTTGGACTGACATCCCACTGATCGATTTGAGCACCTATTTAAACATCTGTGGGTTCAACCAGCCGTCAGACACCTCTTGGCCGATAACCTATCCGCAAGTCCTTCTGACTCCCTTACACATGCAACTCATCGCCCATCCGAGATTTCCATTTCCTGGGCTTGGATTGGTCCATGTCCGTCAAATCTGTGAACAGCATCAGCCCATTGTACACCCCAAGGATTGCCGAGCCATTGCTCGAGCTGACAATCTTCGCTTGCGAAAAAGAGGGGCAGAGCTTGATTTGATTACTGAGCTCTATTCGGATGATGTTCTGCTTTGGTCTGCTGTGACCACGGTGTATTCTCGTAAAGCAAATGGACACGGCGGTTCTGATTCCCGAACAGAACCTCCAAAAAAAACAGAACATGTCAAAGAAGACTCGTGGTCACTTCCAGAAAATTTGGGTCGGCAATACACCAAAATCTCAGGGGATTTTAATCCCATTCATTTGTATGCTTGGACAGCCAAGCCTTTTGGTTTTAGTAAGGCCATCATTCATGGTATGTGGACAATGGCTCATGCCCTTTCAAAGCTTAGACCCAATCCCACTCGAGTCGAGGTTCATTTCATTCGTCCTGTTGAACTTCCATCCAGTCCCCTTTTTTCTTGGGAAGAAACAGACCAAGGCAGTCGATTTTGGGTTTCCAACGCCCAAACCCAAAAGATTTGTCTCTGGGGTTTGTTGTCGCATTCTCCTCTGCGAGACCACTCATGAGCCGGATTTTTCACATGCTGTTGATCTTGGGCTGTGCATCATTCACGATGAGTGGGTGTCAAGGAAAGTCAAATGACAGTGCCGTTGAATCTTCTGGAGTGCTGCCAAGCTATCCACAACGAGCAGGTGATCCCACTGAGGGTCTGAATTACCTACTGTACGGAGATTATCTTGGCTCAGGGATTCCCACTGAAATTTTCAGACGGTATTTTGGAACAGACAATCAAAATCTTCTCAATCGAGAAGGTGAGAATGGCAGTATTCCATCGGCATTTACCCTTTTTGAGGCGCCCAATGGTGTCGAGGTTGTTGGCGGCATAAACTGCTTCGGTTGTCATGCATCATTTGTCAATGGTGAGTTCATTGTGGGTCTTGGCAATACCTTTTCAGACTATACCGAAGACTCAACAAACTTGTATCAGGGCGTTTCTGGAATCATTGGAGCAGAATATGGATATGAATCGCCTGAATGGGACGCTTTTCGACATTTGGGACAGGCTGCTGCGGTAATTGGTCCTCAAATTGTGACGCCTTTTATGGGCATTAATCCTGCATTTGCGCTTGAGGAAGCAGCGGTTTCTCACAGAGAACCGGATACCTTGATTTGGCAAGAAGAACCTGTGTTTTCAGTGACAAATTCGCCATTGGCTTCAGATGTCCCTCCTTGGTGGCATGTTCAAAAGAAAAATGCACTGTACTACAATGCTGTAGGCCGTGGCGACATGGCCAAACTCATTATGCAGATATGTGTGGTTGGGGTTTGGGATGCTGAGCATGCTGCTGAGATAGACCGTCATTTTCCAGATGTTTTGGCGTATTTAAATGGTCTCGAACCTCCCATTTATCCAGGCCCGATTGACAGCCAAATGCGTTCAGAAGGCGAGGCTATTTTTAATGCTCAATGCAGCCGCTGCCATGGTACTTACGGCGATGTCGAAACTTATCCCAATCTTCTTGTGCCATTGGATGAGGTTGGCACGGACCCTGCTTTGGCCCGTTCCTATATCGACGAGCCAGAGTTTTTACAGTGGCTTCAGGACAGTTGGTTTGCTCAAGGAGAGCATCCTGCTGTTTTTGAAGGTGAGTTAGGCTACATTGCACCGCCATTGGATGGGATATGGGCTACTGCTCCGTATTTTCACAATGGGTCCGTCCCAAATCTGGCTGCTGTGTTGGACTCTTCGGTTCGTCCAGCCAAATGGACCCGCAACTTTGGGTCTTCAGAGCTGGACTTTGAACGGATGGGTTGGCCCTATACTGAAACCGAAGAAGGCGTTAGAACCTACAATACGGCACTCAGTGGTTACGGAAATCAAGGACACACTTTTGGAGATGGTCTGACGGAAACCCAGCGACAAGCTGTGTTGGAATATTTGAAGTCTCTTTGATTCAAAGTATTGATTTCCAAATGGCATTAAACCGTGCAAAAGCAGTGTCTATGACATATTTTTCTTGTATCAACTTGTAGCATGCAGCTCCCATCTCCAATCGCTGATGTGGTTGGTCGCACAGGGTGAGAAGATCTCTTTTCAGTCCATTGGAGTCACTTGCGTCATTGATAAATCCGTGAACTCCTTCAGTAATGACTTCAGGAATGGCGCCGGCTGGGCTTGTAATGAGGGGCAGTCCGGCCGCCATGGCTTCCAGCATTGAGTTTGGGAAACCTTCGTAATGCGACGGCAGAAGCAATACATCTGCCGATGGATAAAATTCGGATTTGAGTTGTTCCCTTGGAATGTGTCCATGCATTTCGATGTCTGACTCCAGTCCGAGTTTAGAGATCTCTTCTCGGAGACTGTCTGGAACGGCCACAAAAATAAATTGGACTCTATTTTTGAGTTCTGGAACCACCTTGAGCACCGTATCTACCCCTTTTCTCTTGGCTTCATTGGTGCAAATAAACAGGGCTTTGATTCCGGTGGTTTTTGGACGACGGTGAGGGATCGGCGGAGGGGATGGGACGGCATTGGGCATGATATGTAGCCGTTCAGGTGGCGCAATTGTGGAAAAGAATTGCTTCCACATCTCCGATTGTACGATGATGGCATCAGGCAGTGTCAATAGGTAACGGATAAGGGCTTGTGTCTGTGGACTGGTTTCATTGTAAAAGACATTAAATGTCCCGCCAAATCTCATACTGACCGGTTTATTTTGAGCTTTGGCCATGAGGAGATAGATCGCAGCCTCCCAAAATGCAAAGTAGTCAGAAGACTGTAATTGAACCAGATCTACCCGACGAAGTTCAACAGAAAACAAGCTAAAGTTTCGAGCCACAATAGCCGCATTCTTTAAAAAGTGCCTTTTCCCCGATCGTAAAAAGGAGAAAGTTTGTTTCTCATAAATGACAGATTTTGAAACGGTATGCGGGATACGGCTTAAGTTGTATTGCCGAAAAGACCAATTGGAATCGAGTGTTGAATGGAGTATTAAGTTGCGTTGGAATGTAATGACACCACCTGTACCTTCCCCTGGTCCAACCACCAGAACTGTTGGGTTGTTACTTTCCATCTTCGGTCTCTCTTTCTTATTTTCTCGTCCCTATAACATGGGTTATTTGAAGCGACACACACGAGGAATATGTGAAACTTAAGCATGCAATGACCAGAATACAGAAGGTCCGTGGGGATGAGTGGCCTTATCGGGTTCGTCAGGCTCAGAAGAATGTGCAAGATTTACTCTTTGGACACCGTGCTCAACGAGTGTCGCATCCTGATACCCTTCCGTGTTGGCCGGTTGACATTCAGCTCGATGATTGGAAACCTCAATTGTATGCGCGGGCTGAACAAATTTTACGATCGGAGGGGAAGTGGCTCGGAAGCCCTTGGCAGCTCGACCATCCTTGGGGATGGGATCCACAGAACCAGTGGCAGTGGGCAATGGATTGTAATCCAATTGGACAGCTCAGACAGGGGCCAAATGGGGCGGATCCAAAGTTTATTTGGGAAATACTTCGACTGGACGGGCTATTGATTCTTGCCCTGGCGGGCCAAGCAGGTCATGCCGTTGCCTACAAGAAATCCCTTGAATTGTGGCGGGATTTGCTGTCGGTTCATACGCCTTTCCGCGGAATTTTATACACAGTCGGCATTGAAAATTCGTTTCGACTGGTCAAGTGCCTGATGCTCAACCAGATTTTCAATGCAGATTATACTCCTGAAGACCGGTCATTAATTTGGAGCTTTATTTGGGGACATCAGCAATGGATACGCCGTTATCCTTCTCGCTATTCTTCCGGAAACAATCATCGGATGAGTGAACTGGCTGGGCTTGCGGTGATTGAAGCCTTGGCGCCACATTTGACCGACGCACAACCGCAAAAGGTGGCGCATGAATTCGTAACTCATCTTCAGGGATTAATGCATTCAGATGGTGTATACGCAGAGCAGAGTTTGTATTATCAGGCAACTGTCATGGAATGGGCGCTTGTGGTCGCTTGTTGCCTTCAATCCACCGATGTGTATTTTCCCATTCAATCAGTCCTCGGCTATATGAGTCAACATCTCAACAGCATGCTCGGTGAAGTTGGAGATTGTCCCATGATTGGTGACAATGATGATTCTCACATTTTACCAATGCTGGGCAGTGAGCAGTACATTCGATCTGTGGCCCAATCGGTCTCGGCATTTCTTGATAAAGGATTGCCGTTTGAGGGATCGACAGATCTGCGCCTGCTCCTTTTCGGGCTGCGCTTGTCCCAAAAACCTGCGGTACCATGTACAAACAGTTTCATGTTTGGTGGCATCAGCCAGTTACACAATTCAACTTGCCGCGTTCTGATCGACCATGGTGGGTTGGGATACGAGCGGTTGGCAGCTCATGGGCATGCAGATGCGCTTTCCGTATGGGCTTACCGCGGGGCCCAGCCGATTTGGGTGGACTTTGGAAGCTACAGCTATGCCGATTCTGATTGGCGGTCATGGGCGCGGAGTACTGCTGCTCACAATACAGTTGAGATTAATCATCAGAGTTCCAGCCAAATGCTAGGTGGTTTTGGTTGGAAGTCCAGAGCACTGTCATATGTGCTCTCTCGAGACACAAATGGCCTGACGGTGGCCCATGATGGCTACGAAGCCCGTTTTGGGGTTCGTCATGTACGCCAAGTGACACTGAAAGCGGAAGGCATTCTCATCGTGGATACCATTGAAGGCACTGGCTCACACCATGTTCGCTTAAGCTATCTACTTGGGGAGGGGTTGGTACTTGATCGAGAACAGTCCAATCAGGTCATCGACGCACAGGGACAGAAAGTGGTTTCATTCGAGTGTGATGATGAAACAATGCGTTTTCAAGCGTGCTATGGGGACAATTCAAAGGAAGGTTGGCGATCAACCGGTTATATGCGCAATCAACCTGCATGCCGATTGATTTGGTCTGCTCAGCTGGTGCTCCCAAAACGCATTGAAATCTTTTGGAGATGGTCATGACTGATAAGCGAATAGACTTTTTAGGGGTACCGATTGATGCCCTTACAATGGAAGAGACGATTGACTGCATCGTAAAGCATATTCATGAGCGCCGACCCGCACAACACATGGCCATTAATCCTGCAAAGATCATGCATATGCTAAGTGATCCTGAAATTGCCAAAACCGTTCGAAATTGTGAGGTTATCACGGCAGATGGAATGGGCGTGGTTTGGGCGAGCCGACTCTTTTCGGACACACTGCCATGCCGAGTAACCGGAATCGATCTCATGGATCATTTGCTGTCTAAATCAGCAGAAATTGGTCTCAAACCCTATTTTCTTGGTGCAAAGCAAGAGATTCTTGAGCAAACGGTTGCCCATTACACGGCACGGTTTCCAAATCTGCAGTTTGCTGGCCATCGCAATGGATATTTTAACGAAACAGATGAACGCGGCATCGCAGAACACATTCGTGACTCAGAATGCGACATGCTATTTGTGGCGATTTCTTCACCTAAAAAAGAACAGTTTTTAGGTCGTTGGCGGACCTTAATGAATGTGCCATTCTGTATGGGGGTTGGTGGCAGTTTCGATGTGGTGGCTGGTAAAGTCTCACGGGCACCTGATTGGATGCAGCGATTTGGTCTGGAATGGCTTCATCGGGTTCAGCAAGAGCCAGGGCGTATGGTCGGCCGTTATGCGCGAGATATTCCAAAGTTTGCTTACTTTGTTGCGAAAGGAAAGGTGCTAGGCACCAAGGTTCCTTAGGAGATTGATTTGCGACCATCACATATGTCTGCAGCTGTGCTGCACTCACTCAATGCGTTTCCAGAACAATCCGTGATTCCTGTTCCCATGCCTTCCGACTCGGAAGCCCTAATCCGAGTAGAAGCATGTGCATTAAACCGCAGAGACGATTGGATAAGAATGGGACTGTATCCGAATATTGAGTTGCCTTCGGTCTTGGGGTCCGATGTCTCAGGGGTGGTGATGGAGTGCGGTGCAGCGCCAGAGTGGATTGGAAAAAGGGTGGTCCTGTGTCCCAGTTTGAATTGGGGCGGGAATACGCGCCATCAAAGTTCGGCGTATCAAATTTTGGGCATGCCATCGCAAGGTGGTTTGGCAGAATACATTTGCCACCCCGTCAATCAACTTGTGGAAGTTCCCAAACACCTTAGTCATGCGCAAGCCGCTGCCTTTTCACTTGCTGGTCTTACTGCTTGGAGGGCTCTGATGGTCCAAGGTGGTCTGACTTCTGAACATCGAGTGTTGATCACTGGAGCTGGCGGTGGAGTTGGTTCATTGGCCACTCGATTTGCTCTCTCTGTTGGATCACAAGTGTGGGTAACCTCTGGCAAAGTGTCTGTCATTGAAACCGCCATTGCGGAAGGTGCATGTGGCGGAGCATCTTACATGAGTGAG
>JAYYJC010000398.1:0-12237 GCA_036146655.1 Myxococcota bacterium
TCTTGGTGGAAAGAATTGCCAAAGGGGATGGACCTGATAATTGATGGCTCAGGTGGTGATGGTTTTGGTCGCCTTGTCTCTTTGCTCGGAATGGGCGGGCGGTTGGTCTTTTATGGCGGTACCAACGGAAAATGGCCTTCAATATCTCCACAGCATCTCTTTTTTAAACAGGCTGCCATTATTGGAAGCACAATGGGATCACCTGAATCTTTTAAAGATATGTGGGCACACATTGCCGCCAAACAGCTTGTGCCAACAATCGACTCTTGTTGGCCTTTGGCAAAAGTGAAGGCTGCTTTTGGTCGACTTTTGTCTACTGAACGGTCTGGAAAAGTGGTTATCGAACCTTAATGATTAGGCTTTAACGAACGAAGTGATACCATAGCGGCAAGTAATTGTATCCATCTGAAGTCGCTACTGCGGCCTCAAACGCCTCCTTCTGGTAATAGATTTCTTTACCGATACTTGGTGACCAACCATATGGGTAGCCACCTCCGAACGATTGCGCCCACTCGCCGGCCGAGTCATTAACCCAGTACCCACCGTCATCGTAGCCCAAAACAATCAAGATGTGTCCATATGAGGTAAAATACCCGTGGGTGATAACGGGGCGGCCTTCATCAAGTTCAGCTTTTAAGCCGGCAATGGTACCATTGGTGATGGGCGTAAGCCGTTGTGAGATATTGGCACGGTTGGCGTAATGATTAAACAGGGAAGCCAAGCCCGATGGGCTTTGGGCATAGGAAGTACCCCATGATTGGCTGATGGTATCTGGGAAAATGGTGTACCCATAATACGAAAGCAGCATGGCGATTGCGGTGTTTTGGCAACTTCCACTTGGATTATAACCATTGGAGAGCTGGTAGTAATAGGGTACATTTGGCATTGGGCTTGAGCCATAGACCTCTACCCATTGGCTATCAGCGGCCAGTTCTAATCCATCGGAATCATAGCTTACCGCTTCGATATTTCGGTTTCCAAGTGCAAAGAAGTCATATTCTAAGGCATAGTTGGTGCCGCTGCTTTCTGAATTCCCAAGAGACCAGTCATCTGCAAAATACTCGACTCGAGCCACATTGCCGCTGACTTCTGCTTTGAAAGTGCATGGATTTTCGCACTCTGTGGGGGCAATGAGGATTAGTCTATTGTCATCTACCTGTACCTGCTGTGAGTCGCTTGCGATTAGTCTGTCATTGCGATCAAAAGCTTCAGCTTTAACCGTTCTGAGGCCAAGTGTATGGAAATTATATTCTACACGGTAGTCAGTTTCGGAATACTCACTGCGACCAATCGGCCATCCGTCAGCTGAATAAACCACATACGAAATATCCTCAGCTTGAGTCTGAAATGTACAAGGGTTAAAGCATTCAGAGTCACTGATAAGTTCAATTTGTGTTGAAGAATCTTCCATGGAATGGCTGTTTTCGTGTTCGTTTGTGCTTTGTGTTTGGTATTCATCAAGTTCGTCTGAATAACCAGGTCCAAGTTTATCAAATGGGGCACAAGCAGTGAGCATGAGGAGAATGTGAGATTGGATGGCGGTCATAATATATCCTCTTTTAAGTCGTAATAATAGCCTACTTCCCAGTAGGATTATTACAAGTCTCTTTTCGGTGTCATTTGTGTGACTTCGACAAAAGAAGATGAAGCCCCCTTTTCAAGGAAACACCTAAAGCCGGTTGATTGATAAGCCATCTGGAATGGGTTCATTGGACAGTGCTTCATTAACAACACTGAGTGCTGAAATGGGTCCCCATAGCAGACCTTTGTTTCCAAGCGCAGCAAGAACAGAGACCTGTCTATGGTTGGGTATCAGTCCACAAATGGGAAGTCTGTCGTGCGGATTGATGCATCTGACGCCTCTCCAAATCGCCCCTGCTTTTAGATTCTTTTCAGCCTTCACAATCGAGTGAATTCGTTGTATGAGTTGATCTTGACAACTCTGTTCAGAAGGGGGTGCACCTGACCATCTGGTCGAACCCACCACACTTTCACCATTGGCGTTTGGTGTCAAATGGATACCATTGATGCTGTATGCATCTGTGTGTTTCAATTCTGGCAATTGGAGCAATGAACCCCCTTCTTCAATCAATTTAAGACTCGGAAAGAATTGTTTAATGTGCGTTCCAACTGCCATAAATAGATGATCAAAGGGTAGCGTTTGCCCCGTTTGTAGAGTGATCTGATTGTCTCCAATGGCTGAGATGTGTGAGTCGATTAACGCACAGCCCTTCAAGTGGAGTTCCTGAAGCCTTAGACCGATGAGTTGCTGAAGATCAATCGCAAATGCGGGGGAATATGTGAGTTTTTGGGTAATTTCAGATTTAAAAGATAAGTTCTGGTCAATCTGAATGGGGTTCGAATGATTTATCTTGATCCTGCTTTGAGCATAAAATCCCCTGTATTTTACTGCCGAGCGAATCAACCGTTCGCCACCCGTTCCAACAAGTGGTCTGTGCATTTGGATTGGACGACACAGTTTCGGATATTGTTCATGCCACTTTAGATATTGGTCACATGCCGCTTCGATGGCGTCTAATAAAAGCGGGTGAGGTTGAACTGATCGACCCGGAAATGGATGACACAGGGCTGTTGTCGGCGATTTGTTTTGCCTTGGTGCAACAATTGTTGGATTCCACTTGGCCAGCCGTTCAGCCAGAAGGATTCCTGCTATTCCATTTCCTGCGATGACAATTTTCATTGGGGAGGGTACTTCGTTATAATGTCAAGTTGAGCCAAGGCATGCTGGTTGCGGCTTGCGACCGTGATTTCTCTTTTTCGTCCCGGACCGGGTGCTCTGGCTACCCAAAATCCAGCACTAGCTAGGGCTCTTCGCACATGTCCAGCTGCACTGTATGTGGCCAATCGGGCATTTGGATTTAGCCAGCCTTTCCACCAATTAAAACACTCAGCAGTCCATGATTCTGGGTTGTTAGCAGGGGCAAAAGGATCGTGAAATGCAGCATCAATTATGGTTTTGTCTGTCACTTGATTCCAGTGATTTGGGTGCAACCGCAATGTGATTTGTCCGTCGGAAACTTCGGCTGTTTGCCCAGTGTGTTGTACGGTTTCAAGGACTGCCTGTATCAAATGGGAATAGGGTTGTTTCGGTGGGGTTCGTTCAGCAGGGGGTGGCTGAAAATCAATACCAATGTACAGGAGTGGTCTGTTGCATTGTTCGGCAGCAACAGCGGTTTGAGAAAAGTTAGAGCCCAGTCCAAATCCCAGTTCACCAACCGTCCATTGCTGTTCTAATGTTGTGATTCCAGTCCCTTCAACAAATACCTTACGGGACTCAGTCTGTGCCCCAAAAATAGACTTATAATGGAGGCCAAGATCGGAACGGTATCCTGTGACAGAGCCGTCTTCTGTGGTGATCCAATCGATCAATTTTGGGTCAACTGGTGGTGTTGGCATTGGGATGTGGTTCCAATAATGAGAGTCTATTTTTGTTGAGCTGTGCTATACTAGTAACGCTCTGAACTTTGACACACAGGAAAGACATGCGCAAGTTTTGGCCGATTGCATTCCCCTTGTTCTTACTGGTTTGGTTCTGCTTCCATCCGGCGTTGAGTGCTGATCCGAAAAGTCTGACTGTTTGGGTCAATGAGAAGAACAGCATCTCTGATCTCAGTTTTGAATCTCTGAAGGCGATCTTTCATGGCGATACCCAGTCTTGGTCTAATGGTGAGCGTGTGGTCATTTTCGTTCCACCCAAAGGGAGTCAGGCCAGAAATGGAATGTTGATTTCTATCTATGGCATGTCTGAGGGTCGGTTTCAGCAATTTTGGCTTGCCAAAACCTATCAGTTTGATGCATCTTCTCCGCCCAAAGAAGTAGGTCAAAGTCATATCCTCGAAACATTGCTTCAAAATACACTTGGCGGCATTACCGTATTGCCATCTGATGAAAGTTTGAGTGGGAGCAAAGCACTCCACATTAATGGCTTATCTGCTGGACAGAAAGACTACCCTTTATTGTACTAACGACGCGAAACAATGAAACAACGATCTTTACAACGCCAAATTATTGCAGCTGCGGCCTTTGTTCTGCTCATCATTTGCTTAACTTTTGTGTCCTTTTTCTTTGCCAACAATGTACAAGAAGAAGTTCTAATTGATTTACAAGATGTCGTTTCTCGCCAGCGTTCCATTAACAATGTTCGTCGAAATCTACCGGACATCCATGAACGCATGAGCAATCTGTCCAACCTTTACATGATGGAAGGGCATGTAGGGCTTGAGCCCAACTATCTTGATGCGTTGACCAAAAATATTAATGGTGTTGAACAAGAACTTGAAGCCATTCTCGAAAATGCGGCACAATCTTCCCTTGAGCCATCTGCTCGTCAAGCCCTTGAACGGTATGAAGGGCTTTCTCTGTCGTGGAAAACCGCTTTGGAAGAGTTTGATTCCGATCCGGACTTGGCCGTCGTTGAGTTGGCGATCCGTGCAGAACCCAGCAGTCTCGAGTTGCGTTCCGTGGTCTTGCCAGCCATCGATGAACAAAATGATGCGCTCTTGAAAAGGGCTGAAGAGGAATACGAGGACGCTGCAAACCTTGAACGCCAAATTGTTTTGGGTTCATTTGCGTTGACTTTGGTCGTGATTTGTGCTGTTTTCTTTCGTTTGTCTCGAACAGAGCAGCGGAGAAAAGCGGCTCAAGAGGGATTGGATTTAATGTCTATGGTGATGGCTCAAACTGACAATGGCATTATTATCACCAACAAAGCCGGACAAACCCAATGGGTGAACAATGGATTTGTCCAACTCTCTGGTTATTCTTTGGAAGACATTCAGGGTCAAAAACCAGGACACATCCTTCAAGGCAGTGAGACTGAGCCAGAGGCAGTAGAAGCCTTTCGAGAAGGCTTGAGGGGTAAAAAGCCTTTTGTTGTTGAAGTTGAAAATTATAAAAAGTCAGGTGAGTCCTACTGGGTAAGGTGCAGCATCACCCCAATTTTTGACGAGCATAACGAGATTATTCAATATGTGGCCATTGAGACGAATGTCACCAAAGAGCGCGCTCAAGAAGAAGCCATTTTGCGCTCAAAAGAACGGTTGCAACAAGCACAAAAAATGGAAGCCATTGGCCGGCTTGCTGGTGGCGTGGCGCATGATTTTAACAACTTGCTGTCGGTGCTGATGATTTCTGCAGAGTTTCTTAAAGACGCAGTTCAAGACGACGAAGAGTCTCTTGAAGATGTCAAGTCCATTCTAGAGGCTGCTCAAAGAGGAAAGCAATTAACAAATCAGTTGCTGGCTTTATCGAGACGCCAACCAACGCAGCCCAAAGTGCTTGAGCCCAACACACTCATCCGTGACATGCAAGGTCTTTTACAGCGTCTGTTGGGAGAAAACATTGAGTTTGAGCTTCCTCTCGAAGCCGATACTTCAGCCATCCGAATTGATCCGACGCATCTTGAGCAAGTCACCCTCAATCTAGTGGTCAATGCCCGTGATGCAATGCCTGAGGGGGGGCTGCTTAGTATTTCGGTCGCCAATGTGCGCTCATATCTCGGTGGTGACACAGCCATTCCTTGTGTTCAGATTTTAATAAATGACACAGGAACCGGTATTCCTTCTGACATCATTGAGAATATTTTTGAGCCTTTCTTCTCGACGAAGAAAGAAGGACAAGGCACTGGCTTGGGTCTTGCAACAGTCTATGGCATTATCCAAAAGGTTGGGGGCGAGATTTCGGTTGATTCTGTGGTTGGAGAAGGCACGACATTTCAATTGCTCTTCGAAGCCATTGATGAACCAGTGGAATGGCCAGAGCGTTTGGTTTTAAGTCAGCGAAAAAAGGTCAATCTTCAGGGGCGCTCCGTGCTTCTTGTTGAGGATGAATTTAATGTGCGTGTGATGGTTTCTCGGATCTTGAAATATGCTGGAGTGGATGTGGTCACCGCAGAGGACCCCGAAAAGGCGTTGCAAATCATGGAAGAACTTGGGGATGATTGGGATTTTGATCTTCTGCTCTCAGATGTCATTATGCCGAGGGGAAATGGCTTTTCATTGGCTCGGCAAATTTCATCAGAGCATCCCAATACGAGTGTGGTGCTAATGACAGGCTATGTTGATGAAGAGACGGTGCCAGAATCTGAATTAGAAGATGGCTGGCTTCTGTTGCGAAAACCGTTTTCATCCCAAGAACTGCTGGTGGCACTCCACTCCCAATTGGGCCTTTCTGATGAAATAGAGATCAGTGATGTCGTCTCGACCTTTTGATCTCATTCTTTTTGGTGCAACCGGATTTACGGGGCGATTGGTTGCGGAGTATCTCGTACAAAATGCGAAATGCCGTTGGGCCATTGCAGGAAGAAATAAATCGAAACTTGAAAAGTTACGAAGTGATTTGGGCTTAACGGCTGAAGATTTGCCCATTCACATTGCGGATTCAGCTGACTCTGAGTCCTTGTTGGTCATGGTACGCCAAACCCGAGTAATTATTTCAACAGTGGGTCCGTATTGGAAATACGGGAGTGGCTTGGTGTCGTCCTGTGTGGAAGCCAACACAGATTATGTTGACTTGACTGGTGAAACCCCATGGGTCCGTGAGATGATTGACCAGCATCATGAGCAAGCCAAATCAAAAAAGATTAAAATCGTCCATTGTTGTGGATTTGATTCGATTCCCTCTGATCTTGGTGTTCTTGTACTTCAAAATGCTGTCCAATCTGAAACGAATGACACATTATCGAATATAGTTCTCTATGTGGGCCCGAGTAAAGGTGGAATAAGCGGCGGAACATTCGCAAGCATGTTTGGTATTTTTGAGCGCTCAAAAGACAGGTCAGTTCGCAGAGTACTGGGAAACCCATATGCACTTAATCCAGTTAACTTGCCCAAAGGACCAGATGGTCAAGATCAAATGCATTTGGCTTGGGATCCCAAGCAAGGCGTATGGACAGCCCCTTTTGTAATGGCTGCCATTAATACCAAAGTGGTGAGACGAAGTCACGCCTTGATGGGGTTTAATTACGGAAGTGAATTTCGTTACAAGGAAGTTACGGCTTTTCCCAAAGGTGTTAAGGGCTGGTGCATGGGGGCCGCACTTACTTTGGGTTTAGGGGCCTTTGTTATGTCTGCTGTTTTTCCCCCGACCCGATGGATTCTTCAGCATTACATCTTACCCAAACCAGGCGAGGGACCGAACGAAACAATTCGTAACAACGGTTATTTTCAGATACTGCTAAGAGGTGAACTCCCTTCTGGCCAACCGTGGAACTGTCTTGTTGTTGGTGAACGAGATCCAGGGTACGGACAAACAGCGGTCATGCTGGCTGAATCTGCCTTGGCTCTGGTCCATCAGTCTGAAGAATTACCTGCTTGTTATGGTGTCGTAACCCCTGCGAGTGCCCTTGGTATGACTTTGGTCGATAGACTTCGTCACTCTGGAATGCACTTTGATGTGTCTACCGGTAAAGGCCAATTTTTACGCCGACCCACTTAGTACAAGATATCGATGCTCGGTCCAATGTACAGGTCGTTTGTTTCTATCGTTCGTCCAATGTCCACTCCAATTGGAATTAGTATTGGCAATCGCATCAAGTGGACATCCATTGTGAGATTGATCCCCTGAGTCATATGGCTTTCTCCATCCCACATTGCATCAATAAATCCGCCACTTCGTATCCTTTTGATGAATAGAAACCTTTTGACTGCAAAATCGGGATAAGCGATTGGAAATGCATAGCCAAGACTGAAATTCAATAACTGTTCCGATGTGGTTTGATGTCCACGGGCCAATCGACTTTGATATGGCAATGGATAGGGCCCCAACCGTTCTTCAATGGCACCGTAAAGCAATAGATGGTGATGTGGCCATACACCTGGAAAAAACATTTGTGTGCTGACATAGCTGTTTTGACTATTGTCTTCTGCCAATAAGTGGGTGTGTCCACTTTCAACGGATACACCGATTCTTGGAAAGAGATCAAGAACACTTGGAATCTGTTGATGTTGGAGTGTCAATCGACCTTGTAGTGGAAAGCTAATTCCAAGCGGAATCTCTATTGTATCTGTTTGTTGTCCGTTTAAAAGCACCAACTGGTCGGCATTCTGAATTCCGCCGTTCAGTTCGAGCGTAAGGATTCTTTTTCGAGATGATGAACTCCAGGAAACGGGAAAATCCATTCCCACCTGAACCGAATGCTCTCTCCATTCTTGCGTGGGAAGGTCAGACAGTCTGAAGTCTTCAGATGGTTCGGACGGGATTTGATTCAAATCTCTTTCAGACCGTCGACCATATTGGCTTTCTAATATAAGGTTTGGCCATGGCCGAGTAGCACTTATTGCTGTCTGACCCCAAATACCCTGTCTGTTGATATTGTATTGCACATTTTGTGTCAGGCTCCACCGTGCTGTTGGGTCAATGGCACTGACCTCAAGATTAATGTTGCTTTGTGCCAAGCTGATGGTTGGGAGCCATGAATATGGCCTTAGGATTCCCAAAAAAGCGTAATATGGCCGAGACTGCCATTCATTTGTTGGTATGTTCAGCGTTGTTTCTGGAATCAACGATTGACGCTCCGGCCAATCCTCTGGTTCAATGTCCATTGCAATCAGCTTAGAACCTTTGTGTGTGACTTCAGTCATGACCAGTTGATTCGTTGTCCGATCATAGTGTGGATCACGGAGGCCATAGGGTCGGTGAGCCGCTGTTCGGATGTTTCCGCCAGATTTTGGAATCGCAACGACATCATCGCTGTAGGATTGACTTTCAACAACAAAGATCCAGTTTTCATTGGATGTTGGATGCGACAAAGGCGTCCATGACCATTGTCCGATGTCTTCAAATTGTTCCGTATCGATGTGGTAGCGGCACAGGATGTTGCCCTTTGTCACCTCACGGCGGATGAGGAGAAGGTGTTTGTCTGTTTCCCAATGTGGATCATACAAAACACCTGCCGGGGCTGAAACGACCTTGTCAGGAGTATGAGGCAATTTATGGGGGTTATTCAGATCAAAAAATGCCAGCGATGATTGTCCATTTGGCTGATTTTTAATCGCCACCAAACGATGCTCTGGGCCAATCGCAGGTGAAAAATAGTAGCCTCGACGAGTCATTCGTTGCGCTTTATTATCGGTGTGGTCAAACACAAATAAATCTGAATAACGCAACCCATTGTGCAGTGGATGATCTACAAAAGCGTCCCAAACAATAAATCGATTGTCTGCGGCAATGTTGGTGCCATTGCGTTGGCCGATAGAAATTATTCTTTCAATTTCACCGTTCTGGATTTCAACAATGTCATTTATTTGTTCATAACCGCTTCTCAGTGCAACAATGGTCTCTTTGGAAGTGGTGATTGGTGAGTTTAAATAATTTGGAAAGGGGCTTTGGTCTTCGTAGAGCACAGAGATCACACTTGAAGACTGATTGGTATTTGCCATTGTCCATGAGTCGAGGACAGACTGAATGCTGTGATCGTGCCATTCTTGGAATTTTTGACCAGTCATGGTGAGTAGGGCTTTTTCGAATGGATAAAATCGAAAGGCATTGGAAGTGGCCATTCTCGATATTTGTGGCCAAAATGCCTCTCCATATCGCTGATACCCGTAGTCAGTCATCAACCAACCGATTCGATAGTGGTCTGGTATATTTTTCTTAAATGAACCAAAAACCGATTGGGGATAACTCAAGGGTTCACCATGATCGTATAGGGCAATGCTGCTACCAATAAAGCCGAATGTACGTCCCCTGCCTGAAGGTGAAAGAAGCGTTTCTGTCATGACAGCCTCACCTTCGACAAACCAAATGGGTTGACTAATGGCGGTGATGAGTCCCCATCCAAGCTCACCAGACAATGCAAATGCGCCCATCCCACCCGTGTGATACACTCGATCTTGTTGTTCGACATGTTGCATTTCGTGAATGCTGAGCGCCAGATTCCATGACAGCGATGTACCCATTTTGGATGGGTCGGTACTCATGTATGGCATGGTAAAAAAAAGACTTCTTCTTGGCATAAATGCCACAAAAGCATTGGATGTTGCCATATAGGGCTGTACAACAATATCGATGGGCCGATGGCCTTCTAATCTAATTTGGGGTGTATAGTGTTCCAACATGTCTGCAAGTTCGAACGCAACTTCAGAGGTCAACTCTGGGTAAATCAACCGAAACATATCTGTTTCAATTTGTCTGAACTCTGCTTTCGCAGGCAATTCCGGATAAATCGGAAATTCTTGCGCCAAAGCCAACTGAAAAAGGAACAGCATTTAATCCCTAGTTAGTCACTTGATGATGGCAGGTTTTGTGCTTCTTGTTTCTCAATCTGAGCAAGCTGAGCACTAATCTGCCGAAGCAAAGGCAGCAAAGCCGGTCCTGTGTGTTCGACTGCTCGGCGGAAGGCGTGTTGTATGGCTTCGAAAGCAGGATTGAGTGCATTGTATCTGGGCATAAAAGATGCCCCAAATGGGGTGTTCAGTAGCCTCAAAATGGCATTTTCCCAACGGTCTACCATTTCAGGAAATGCTCTAATGAAGCCATCGATACTGCTTTGGAAGCTTAAATCGAGATGCAGTTGAAAATCAATGCTCATTGATGCAATGATTACTGAACCTCTTAATTCGCCGACGGCATGCCCAAGTAAAAAGAGCCATCCTTCTTGGTCTTCAATTTGCCATGTGCTTACAAACCGTTCGAAAACACCTGGGGCCCATCTCCTGTATTCTTGTGGGATGGAGGGTAGTTCTCCAATTTCAATGCCATGTTCTGCGCCAATTTTACCAATGTGTTTGAGCCGAGCAACAAAGTGCGGTGCGATGTTTTGTAATTGTTCAACCATTTGTTGGCTGTGCTGTTGTGCTTCTTCAACATCGGCACTGGCTAGCCGTGCGGCCATGAGGACTTGATCAAAGTAAGTCACGCAGTAGGCTAAATTGTGGCCAGCCATAAAAGCTTCTCTGGGATGCATTTGAGTCTCTTGACAATTGGATTTCTCACTGTTTAGCTGATTAGGCAACAGCCTACAACTGCCCTTTTGACATTGATGGACAAAACAAGTTTAGTCCGATGATGCGATATTGCTCGCTTTTGTCTTTGGCAGAGATCACTGAAACTCTGGGCCCAAACCCATTTCGTATCATTTTGGGAAGAAACAAATCAAAATGGTGGCCGGTTCGGCTTTTTTCATAATGCCATGGTGATTGTTTTGGCATTCTGGGTACGAGCTGAAGCCATTGCTTAACGAGTGACCGTTCTGAGTCGCATCCCAAAATCAAGGGGTTTCCATGTGGATCATGCCCTTGGAGTTGTCCGATTAGAACATTGTTGTCCCATTGTGTATCGTCTTTTACAATGCGACGAAGACTCAATACAAATGCTGAAAACAAAATGCTTGGTGGTGTCTGATTTTGCTTCAAGGTCTGTGCATTTGTGTTTAAGTTGCTGGGATCACTTTGGGATTCAGGCAGCAATTGCTTAATTGTTACTCTGTTACGGTTTAGGATGACATCGGTGACCAACCGTGTGGTAAAAGCCTCAGAACCAAAAAGAGATGCACCATCTATTGGGTGTGCGCGAGAAAAAAATGGACGACAATGGCGTCTTATTTGCGCCATAATTGAGTTTATGACGGTGGATTGTAAGCTATTGGTGTAAAGAAACAATAGGTGCTGTTCCGTAAAAAGTGAATTGGATTGTCGATAAAAATACACTTCATTTGCACGGTTGTGCATTAGAGACAGGGGAGGGTCTTCGGCACTAGCTAGTACATGTCGTAGGGCATTCGGTCCATTTAACCACTGTTTTGAGAATGGGTTTTGAACAGTAGAGGCGCCCATTCGAAGTGCGTAACATGTGTTGTTATGAATACCAATGTGTATCCATATCTGTGATTCAGCCGGAAGGCGCTGAGCAAGAATGGTCCAATCAGTCAGCTCGGTTGGCAATGGAAAAAGATGTGTATTTGAATTGATCCCGTTTATCCGTGCTCTGATGTCTTGTATAAATTTATCAATTGCCATCATCTAATCAGTCTAGCCAATCTCTTTTTTTTTGTCTGCTAGAATTATTGATAATATCCAAAGGTCTAACTGGTGTACAATTTAGAATCATGCGACAACAACACACTTGGACATCAGATAGCTTGGATCTCAACGGCCTGTATGCTGGCCGTTGTTTTGAGTCTCTTTGTCAACAGAGTTCTATGAGTCTTGTTGAGTTGGTCTTTGACGAATGGCAACAGATTTTTCGATGTCCGCCTCAGATGGTTCACGAATCGTATTC
>JAYYJC010000399.1:0-4851 GCA_036146655.1 Myxococcota bacterium
TTGAACTTCATATGGAAGGAAGTCAGGTATTGGATAATCACCAATCTTCTTGCCAAGGTAATTATCAACATAAGCATAGCAATAATAAGATGCCATTAATGCTTCGAGGTCACCTACATTTTGAATGTCTTTACAGAATGCAACGATTTCATCCTTCATCTCAAAGCCGGAGTTCACGACTTCAGCATTTTTCTTGTCCGTAGCTTCGTTACGGTTTGGAATATACTTCAATTTCTCAAGCTTATTCAACTCGTCAGGAAGTCCCCTTAATTTGTATAGCGTGACATAGCGTTTCATAATGGGGGTTGCTGTTCCAGCAGTCGCTGCAGCTTCGTAAGCCGAAATTAAATCATTCCAAGATGCTTCAATTTTTTTATTTGACCCTTTTCCTTTTTCGAGAAGAGTTGCCACTTTGTATTGAGCTTCAAATGTTCGACTTGCGTCCTCGCCTTCATATTTCTTTAAATACCGAAAATAGAAATCAATGGCTGGCCAAATGCCAACTTTTTCCCAATACTCCCCTGCAGAATACATAGCAGATTCTGCGTTAGGCATATCAGTATGGCGTCTTTCATATTCTTCAAATCGTTTCGCAGCGCCCTTAAAATCACCAAGTCCCACCTTGAGTAATGCAGTGTTGAAATAGGCACTTATGGCATCTTCATACTCAATACCCCGACCGTATGTTTGATTGTACAATACTTCGTAATACCGAATGGCACTGTCATAATCAAGAGAGTTTTCATAGTTCGTCGCAATGGTGAAAATAAAGGAGCGAGAACGCTCATCCGATGGGTATGTGTCGACGAAGAGTTTGTAGAAATAGTTGGCTTTTATGGTGTTGCCACCACTTTGATAACTAAATGCAGCAAGCAGCATGGCATTTTGAACATCTTTTGACTCTGGATAATCTGTTAGGAATTGTTCAAATGCCTGACCAGCCATATTAAACTGAACAGTGGCTTCGTCAATTTTACCTTGTTCGAGCAGTTCTTTTGCTCTTTTGTCAATCAATTCTGCCAACCTAAGATTCGCATTTTGTTCAAAAGCGGCAAAATCTTCGATTTTACCATTCGGCCCCAGTTGCATGCTCATGAAACGCTGTGCAGAATCCCGAACCATTTCCCAGTTTTCTTCATCTTGATAAGTACGAATGATTAAACTTGCTGCATATTCAGCCTCGAGAGACAATGGATTTTGTGCCATAACGGCTTCCATACGCAATCTGGCATCTTCGTAGCGACCATGGGCAAACATAATTTGACCAATGATGTAATCAATTTGAAAACGAACGCCATTTAAGGCCTGAGAATAATTGTTGATTTCAAGTTCAAGAGCACTCAACTCTTCAAGTTTAACTTCAAGCGGTCGTTTTTGATTCTCTTCAGCCGCATCAATGTCGTCATTTAATTCGGCTATTTGTTTCTGAATGACCGTGACTCTGCTGTCGAAGTCAAGTGTCAAAGTCTTTTCATAAGACTCAATGAAGAGCAGATGATCGTCTTGAAGCTTATAAACAGACAGCTCATTGCCGGAAGGCATCGTTCGTTTTGCTTCGAGTTCAGCATTTTGTGGTAAAAGAGAGAATTCGTTCTGATGAAGATCTTTAATAATCTGTTGGTATACCAACATTTTACGGAAGTCTGCTGTCTCTTTGTAGTTGTGATCTGTTGCTGAGTCTATTAGCTCATTAAACTGAACAATGGCCTCTCTAAACTGCATAGACTGCTCTAAAGAGATCGACATTAACCATTGATTTCGGTAATAGTCACCAGCAAATGGAAACTTGGATAAGTAGCGCCCGTAAAGGTCAGCGGCTTTTGCAAAAGCTTCTTGACTTGCAACGACATCACCACTTGCAATAATTTCGATCGCTTTGTTAATTTGATCGTCAGCCACACTGATAAGAGATTGTTCAATATACCGTTGAGCAACTGCCTGAGCATCCGGATTATTTCTATTTAAACGCCACCATTCAGAGTCATCATCATACCTCTCGGTGAGTTCTGCCATCGCTGCACTCAGTTCTTCTTCTGCGCCCATGTAACCATAAATTTCAGCAATCCGGTATTGGTAATTTGGATTTTCAGGGTCCCCTGGCCACCTTTCTTGCATATATTTATAAACTTGAATTTCGTTGTCGAATTGCTCGATTTCCTTCAGTTGTCTAGCAAGTTCTTTATAAACATCCGCTTCGTAAGGGCGCTCCCCTATTTCTTCATAGTATTTAATGGTCACTTCATGAGGCGGGATGCCTTCTCTATCACCGATATCCGCAAACGAAAATGCAAGGTAAGTAAGTGCTTCGGGTGCCACAAGTGCACCATCTCCTCTTCTCTTCTTTTCGCGTTCTGAGTAATCCAACACATCGGTCATAACCCTAAGCGAGTTCTCAAAATCATCTTTTTTGTAGTAAGCCCAAGCTAAGCCATAAAGGGCAAATTCATAAAGGCTAGAACCTTCTTTGGCACCAACCAAAGCCTTTTCAAAATAGCTGATGGCTGTACTCATTTCGTTCTTGTCAAAATAACCAAGAGCCAAATAGAAGTTAGATTGCGGTGCGTATCGAGATTCAGGGTACTCATCAATTAATAAACGAAATGTATCAATGTAAGTTTGAACTTCGTATTGTTCGCTCTTATCTTCTAGATGACACAATGCATACATATATAGTGCGGCATCACGAAATTCAGATTGAGGGAAACGGTCGATGATGCCCTGGAAGAGATCGATTGGTTTTGAATAATCTTTGCGAATCTCATCTGCAAGATCGAACTCTTCAGCGTTCATCAAGCGTTCTATCTCGTTACCAAAATTGGTCCCAATCTCTTCAAAGTACAAATTACCCAGGCGAAACATGATGCTCGCAGAGCGGTCTTCATTGGGATACTTCCGTAGAAAATCCTCAAAGCGTCCAATGGTCGTCCTTGAAAGTTCTTCTTTGTCTCTGTTGAGTTCATCTACAATTGCACTGTACACATTTTTGAGCGCCGCAATTTCTTGTTCTTTTTGAAGACGCACAATATCTTGTGCTTCTTTTTCAAACTCTTGCATGCGCAAAGAATAACGCTCAAGTGTGTCTCGATAGCTTGCGATGTCACCTTCTGTGGGTGCCATTTCATTCACAACCTCTTCGGTTTCATCGCTGTCATTCGTGTCGTCTTCTGTCTGAACGGTTGCATTACGCTCAAGCTTTTCAGCAAGCTCTGATTGTACTTCAGCGTCCGTTTCGGGAGCATCCGTATCTTCATCAGCTTGAGAACTTTCAGGCTGAGACTCGGTGGGTTCCTGAGCAAATGCTGCCGAGAAAAGTGTCATCTGGGCAATCATAGACAAACCAAGCAGTCGCATGCTCTAGTCCTCGCTTAACTTGGATTCAATAAAATCAAACTTACTCGAAAGTTCTTTCTCTCGATCTTTGAGCTCTCTTTGTAGTCGCACAATTTCATCTTCAACTTCCGTTTTGCGTTGCCAATAAATACGAACAATTCCAGAATCAGCATTGAGGATGTTTTTACTAATATTAGACTCGAGTCGATTAAATCCGTTTGTAGCGACCTTAAGTCCAACTTCATGACTTAGCGTATTGATTTCTTCTACATCCCCTTCTAGGGCTGCAACGGCACCGACTTGCTCTTTAAGCATTGCCTTCAACATGATACGCTCTCTTCGTTCAGAAACCATCAATACTTGTTTGGTTTGGTCGATGTCGTAAAACACATCTGCTGTACGATTGTAGGCATCATCGATGGCACTTATTCGAGACTCTTTCGCGTCTGCTGACATGGTACTTTGACTGAAGGAACCCTTAACATCTTTATAAAGTTCAGTGAGTTCCGAAAATAAATCGCCATTAGTGTTGTCATCAAATATTGACTGATCAAATTGTACAGAAGACATTACACGGAGAAGAACTTCTTCAGATTGAAGAACTTTAAGTGACTCTACAGCGGTATCAGTCTCTGAACGCAATTGCGCAAGAAGTTCATTAATGTATGCTTGCTCATCTTCAGAAAGTGCGTGATATTTCATTCCAGATTTAAGTTCTTCTGCTTTTGACAATATATTTAGTGCAGCTTCTTCGGTTTGCTTTGCCTGTGATTGAACTTCACGGACTTGGTCTCGGTGATTCTGGATGACATCTTCTTGCTGTTCTGCAAGAGAAGATGAATCAACCACCCCACCCTTTAACTTTTCTAGCCTCAAGCGATAACTTTCAAGTTTGACCTCGTCCGAAGGCTGACTGTTGTTATCAAGGTACTTAAGCTGCGTCTCAATGGATTGTATTACGACCATAATACAACGCTCTTTCATGTTTTCTAAATCTAAAAGGGCTTGTTGAAATACCCCTATTGAATTTCCACTATCTATGACCGCTGAAACTTCACGAAGCAAGCTTTGAGTATATTCAAGGTCTTCAACTTGTTTAAACATTGCTTTGTTAAGTGACACTGAACGGCCAATGTCAATGTCTTTATCAAGCACATCATACGCATAAGTCGGAAGGTTCAAACCTTGCAAGAATTCGTTGTCATCTTGAACCAGTGCATCAAAAAAGGATACAGTTGCTGACTGAGAGTTTTGTATGTCTCGAAGGTGGTTTTGGATGGGAGTAAGTTGGCGAATGACGCGCTCATATGCCACAAGAGATTGCTCATATTCATTGATATAAATATAAAGATTTCCTTGAATAATTCGAAGCCTTAAGGCCTTTTCATCTTCTGGATAAGCGATAAGAAAAACTTCTAATACCCTTAAGGCATCGATGAATTGTTCTTGTAAAATGTAGCACCAAACCAACTCATACAGTTGTTCGGATGCATAAGGAGAACGGTGTGAAAGCTGTTGATA
>JAYYJC010000400.1:0-4632 GCA_036146655.1 Myxococcota bacterium
GAAAGCACAAAGCGAAAGATGCGTCTATGGATCAATGATGAGCTCATTGATGGTTTCCTTTGGGCATAGAGTTTATTGGCTATAGTGTATGGTAAACTCATACCTCTGCGAGGCATAAAAGAATGAATTCATTCTGGAAGCACTCCCGTGCGATTCAACTGACCGTCCCTCTTCTTGGGGTGATGGGGTGCGGAACACCTGAGGTTTTTAAGCCGGAATCCCATGCGGAAATGCGGGGATTGAGCCCATTATCTGTGTCCACAGACGGAAAAATCGTCGATAATTTGGACAATGAAGTTCTACTCCGTGGCGTCAATGTCACCTCACTTGGTGAATACTGGCAAGGCAACCCAGACCTTCCACCAACGGTTCCCACCACCGAAGAGGATTTTCAAAAGATGGCGAGTAGAGGGCTATCGGTCATTCGGTTGATTGTGAATTGGTCAAAAATTGAGCCCAATCGAGGGGAAATAGACCAACGATATCTTGATGAAGTGGAAGACATGGTTGAACTTGCAGCTCAATACGGAATCTACAGTGTCATCGACATGCATCAGGACGCTTACTCCGCTTTTATTTTTACGCCCGATGACGAGGCTTGCCCTGAGGGTTCCCATCCAGGGAAAGGGTGGGATGGTGCGCCTGATTGGGCGACCATAACAGACGGTTTGAGCACTTGCATTTCAGGTGAGCGCAACAGTGCGCCCGCTGTTGTGGCGGCTTGGAATCACTTCTACAGCAACACCGATGGAATACAGGACCACTTTGTGGGGGCATGGGCTGCTGTTGCAGAACGCTTTGCGGGGCGAAATGAAGTTGCAGGCTACGACCTTCTTAACGAGCCTGAAACCTCAATGCCCTCTTCAGAGTTGCTTCCCATTTACGAAAATCTGTTGGTGAATGTGATTAATGCGATCTCTGAGGCGGAGGCAGACTCTGAGTTTCAACACTTGCTCTTTATCGAACCCACTATTCCAGCTGGCGATCATACGATGGGTATTGTTTTACCCGATCCTGAACGAATGGGGGTTCAGAACAAAAACATTGTGAACGCAACCCACAATTACGCCGAATCGATTGAGCTGGATGGCTTGAGCCTTGAGCAAACCAACGCCCTGCTTGTGGCACTTTCTCAGAGTCAAAAGACAGGCCTTTGGATTGGAGAATATGGTTTTTGGAGTACCGCCCCTGATGTGTTGGCTGTGGCCGAGCGCTTTGCGGCTGACGAAGACAACAATGGTCTTGGGGGGGCGTGGTGGCAATGGCGTCAACCCTGTGGCGATCCCCATAGTCTACACTGGGGCGATGGGGAATGGCTGCCCGATGATGTGGTCACACACCTTCACGGCTTTGACTGTGTGGCCAATGTAGAAATTGGTGAGACAGACGAATTTTTACAGATCCTTGGGCGAGCCTATCCGAGGGTTGTTGCAGGCCGTATTTCCAATTTGGAAAGCAATCCACACTCGGGTGAGTTTCTGCTTGACGGAGAGACCAACCATGCGGGGCAAGCGTTCGTCATTTGGACTCCCACTGCAAACAACACGCACTCTGTCGAATTTGAAGGCGCTCAAGATACCTCTGTCTCAGAGGTCGATGGCGGACGAATAATTTCAGGGGTTGTCCCTGAGACAGGTCCCTACCGCATTCACATTCTTTCTGATGACTAGGAGTGGGTTTTTAGGACTTTGGGACATGCAATCCATTGAACCGTGTAATTGACCGGCCAGCAAAAACCCCATCGACGGCGGTTTTCCAAGCAGCGAAATGTGCTGAAGCAAGGTGTTCTCGTTGAGCGGCTTGATCGAGATACACCTCGTAGAGTTGAAATGTACATGGATCAGATGAATCTTTTAGAAAATCAAAGCGGATGTTCCCAGGCTCTTGTCGTGTGTTCTTTGCATTGGCAAGCGTAGCTTTGACATACAGATCCACATGTTCGGGTAAAATGGTGTGTGTGATTTGAATGATGACCATGGATACTCCAGGGATTTTTACAAGGCTGTCAATGACCGCTTTGGGCCAGCCAAAAAAACACTTAGCATTATCAATAGCATCTCACACGCTATTCTGTGTAGAGACTGCCGTCCATGTGGCAAATGCTTTGCGATCCTGAACTTTCGTCAAGGGTCGTTAGTCCGGAGCCGAGGCTCACTGTAAACTTGCTGCAATGACACTGTGACAGGTGTCGCAGATCTTCGGTTTGTCTGTCGCAATTCAGATAGGTGACTTGATGTTCACCCGTTGCAACAACTGCAATTCCATGACTTCCATAAGAACGGCCATCGATGATGAGTTTTTGGTCATCGGCAGCGCCGTTCACTCTGATGTAAGCGCGTTGAGACGGGTCGAAGAGGTGGTCTTTGGTCACGATGGGTCGGGCGCCCACCCAAAGTTTTTTTTGATTTGGGTACATGGCCTTCAAGCTCTGAAGCCACTCGGTGTCATATTGCTCTAGGATGTCCAAGGCCACTTTCCAAAGGACCTCATCTGAGCCATCAATGTGCCGGCGCAACCAGAAACCCGCCGCCATTGCTGGGGTAAAATACCCGTAATCAGATTGAGCCAGTTCGGAGCCACTGAGCATTTTAGCCATGGGCGCACTTGTGTCCGGAATTGGGTTTGGGTATGTGGTGCGGAGGTGCTCAAAGCCGGCATTCTGGTAGTCTGTGGTGTCGTTTTCATAGGCTTGGCGATAGGCTTGCGCATGGTCTGCAATTCCCTCATTGACCAAATACACATAGGCATGGGCCAGCTGGCGAGCAAAATGAACAAAAATAGACTGGTAGATCTCTTTGGTGGTGGTGCTTTGAAAGGGGGTGTTTGGTGCGGGCAGCATGGCAGACCAGCGTGTCACCGCTTCGGCATTGACCCTCCGGAATGAATCTTCATCAGTTTGGGGATGGAAGAGGGTGTTTCCGAACCAGATTTCAAAAAGGTCAGACAATTCAATATAGGGGTCATACCCAAAAGGACCAGAGCTGGCCAGAGCGTAGGTCATGCCTTCTTTGGCAATGTAAAGCCCACCATAAAAATCACCAATCTCGTATGGTGTATGGTGTGGAGATTGGAGGGTCACCGTTGACTGAGCGCGACTCAGATAGGAATAATTTCCATCATCACAGAAATAAGCAAAGAAGCAGTCCAATGGATAAGTGGCACTGGGATCGGTTGTCCCGTCTTTGTTGACGAGTGGAATATAGAGCGCAGTCTTGTCAAAAAATGCACTGAGCAAGTTCCGCTCTTGCATTGCTTTGGGGTCTTCTGCTTTGGGGACTTCTGCTTGGGCATTTTGAATCTTTGCTCTTTCGTCTGACACAGAGGGCTCTGAGACGGCGACAGGTGTGTTGTCTGAGGATGTAAACAGTGAGCATGACATGAGAAAATAGGCGAACATGGGTTGGGTCTCAAAGATTTGGGATGCTGAAAACAGGATAAACTAATTCATCATTGGATGAGTCAGATATGGTGTATATTTTTTGGGGGATGGACATGTTCGGTATCCATTTATGTGAGATGGTATTCACTTCCATAATCTGACCTTGGTGATGCCGTCAGGACACTGAAATGCGAGGCAGTAAGTCTGAAATATCTGTCTTTTGTCTGTCAATCCACTTACAGATAGGCCCGCATTTGTATAAATATCGACGAAGGATACAGTCCAAATTCAGAGTTGACTTCGAATACCTCTCCGGACAACAATTCATTGATATCGGGAGAGTCTGGACGCTCACCAAGCCCAATAAAGCCACCAAATATGGCCTGTACATTGTCTGAGATGCTGTAGCTTCCTGTGGGACTCAAAAATGCTGACCCATCTTCAATATTGACGGTTGATGCCAGAGTCGTTGGGAGTAATGGGCCGAGTTCTTGAGTCCATGCCACAGACGCATAGGTCCGACCAAGCATCCAAAGTTCTCCTCTTGCAAATCGGTCTGATTCAGCAAATTCAAGGTATTTTTCGGGTTCAGCAGCGCCCAAACTTTGAAAGTAGATTTCTGCGGTGAGTGTGGCGGGTTCAAAGGGCTTGGTAAAGACGCCGGCAACCACCCGTGCAAAGGGGTCTTCTTTGGTCTGGTCTGGTTCAGTGACGGTAAAATCGACATGGACGCCAACTGGACCTATGGATGTGGCGCTTCCCACCCCGAATACCAGATCTGAACGGACGGAAGCAACCAAATAACTCAATTCTGTTGGGCCAAGCGGATGTTTTGCGGTGACCATAGCGGTTATTCCATCTTTGTCCCAATCGCCAGAGTAGGCCAGTAATGCGCCAATTTGGCTGCTCATTCCCAGGTATTGGTCGACCCGAAATGCATCCACACCAGGTTTGTATTCTGAGTCAATTGTGGCAAATGAAAAAGGCTGTACCAAATCCAATGGATTAAAGGCTAGGCCATTGCCAAAACCAATGGCCTGTCGCCCAACCGTGACATCGGTGCGCCCAAACTGTTGCCGAATCCAAAGTCTGTCAGTACGGCCTTGGAGAAACAACTCCTCATCATCGACCGCCCATGACAACTCGACGGCTTCTGGAGCGTTTAAGCCAACCCCTGTCATAAAGACTCCAGAACCATTCTCTTCATTCGGCTCAACCCCCATGGCTGTGAGTTCTCGCATCAGCTGATTTTG
>JAYYJC010000401.1:0-12618 GCA_036146655.1 Myxococcota bacterium
TGCACCATAGCTTTTAAAATAAGATATGCTATGTTGGCAACTAGCTGTAGCCCCAAGACTGTAGACCTCGCTGGTCCCATTACTGGCATGACTCACAACGCGTTGGCCATACGCCGTACAAGCGTCTTTGGCAGCTACAGCGTCACAAGGACTTTCGCATGAGCGAAAATATATGTCAACCCATGTTCCATCTGTTCTCATTACGCTTCCGTGGACTCCACAACCATCATCGATGCCGTCAAAATTATTGTCACAGGAACACTCTGTTGTCGAGTCCAGATAAGCCGCACCAGGGTAGGTGAACCGAGCATTGGGAGCCGAATCCAAACAATCGTCCCCACCAATCACCGTCGTCTCCTGTACCAATTGCCCAGTTAAGTCTGTATACTCGCAGACATGTGGATCACCTTCCCAAGTGCTTGCATCAAAACCTGAACACTCTACGAAGCAATCGCCGTCGTTGTCAACCTCGTCGGTGGGAACAATATCTGCGCAAGACCCATCGCCACTGAAGTTTTCAACCACCCCGTTGCAAATCTCTGGCGCACCGGGGTAGGCGTTGGCATCGTCGTCTTCACAGTCCCCGCCCCCCATGTCGCCGAGCGGCCGCGTGGCATTGGGGTCTTCCCACTGCAGCGGATCGACATCCAGCACACAGTCCACGAAACCGTCGCCGTCATCATCCACTTCAACCTCGGGGAGTGTCAAGTTTCCGTCGTCGTCTTCGCACCGGTCCAATTTCCCGTTGCAGATCTCCCAGTCTTCTGGCATCCCGCTCAACACATCGGGGTCGGCCTCATTGCAGTCGAGGTTGTTGTCAACATAGCCCAATGGCGGATTGCAGCTGTCGATGGCATATACTGGACTGCCCTGACCATCACCGTCGATGTCGCCGTACCAGGTCTGAAAATCGACCGCCGCAAAGGTGGTGTCGCCGTCGCAGTCCTCATCCACAGTGTCGGTGCAGAGCTCATCGGCGCTCGGACTGATACGGTCATCGCCGTCGTTGCAGTCGTCGTCGAGCAGAGAGTAACCGACAGGTGCCAAGTATTCCCCACCCGGTTGCGGACAGGAAGAAATCATTAGACTCGGGTCTGGAATTCCATGGCCATCCTGATCGCCGTCGTAAAAAAATTCCCAGCGGTCGACCGCATCCTCCTCGTCGATTAAGCCCTCGCAGTCATCATCGGCACTGTTGCAGTACTCCACCCCGCCCGGTTTCTGCAGCGGGTCACCGTCGTCGCAGTCGCTGTCATTGAGCACATAGCCAACTGGTGTGGTGCAAGCGTAGGCCTGAATAAAGGCGTTGCCTGCACCGTCACTGTCGGCATCTTGGTAGAAAACCGTTGCGGTGGCGGGGTTCAATGACGGATCAAAGTCGTCAATCAGCCCGTCACAGTCGTTGTCGACGGGAGTCGGGGCATCACAGACCTCAACAGCCAAGGGAGAAATCAATGCGTCGCCGTCGTTGCAGTCGAGGCTGTTGGCCACAAAACCACTCGGCGCACTGCAGGCGTAATACGGCACCTGCGGATCCCCAAAACCATCGCTGTCTGAGTCCCAGTAAAAGGCCAGTGGGTCGATTGCGCTGTCTTCGTTGACGGTGCCATCGCAGTCGTCGTCGTAATCTGTCGCACACAACTCATTGGCACCGGGATTCACAGCCAAATCACTGTCATTACAGTCGGTGCTGGAGGCCACATAGCCCTGTGAGGCTGCACAGGCGACCTGGGTCACCACTGCATTTCCATAGCCGTCGCCATCGAGGTCGGCGTACCAGATGGGTGCATCCACTGCGGCACCCTCGTCCACGGCGCCGTCACAGTCGTCGTCGACCGTATTGCAGTACTCGTCGGCACCGGGGTAAACCGCATTGCTGTTGTCGTTGCAGTCGGTGGCGTCCGCCACATGCCCACTGGGCTGCAGACAGGCGGGTTGGGCCGTCAGGGCATTGCCATAGCCATCACCATCGCCGTCGGCGTACCAAATTTGCGCATCAACGGCAGAACTTTCGTCTGCCAGACCGTTGCAATTGTTGTCGATCGCATCGTCTACACCGTCGCCATCGCTGTCACCATCAGCGCAGACTTCTGGTGCATTGGGGTAAATCGAGCTGTCACCATCGTTGCAGTCGGTGCTGTCAGACACATACAGTGGGGGCTGATCGCAGGCGTAAATCGAATTTGTGGCATCGCCATAGCCATCGCCATCGCTGTCGGCGTACCAACGCAGCGCATCAGACCCGTTGTAATCATCGATCTCGCCGCTGCAATTGTTGTCGATGCCATCACAGCTCTCGGCAGCATCAGGATTAATGTCGCCGTTCGCATCGTCGCAGTCCGTGCCCGAATCGTACGGCTGAGGCGCATTCTTCTGCCCAAAACCGTCGCCATCGGCGTCGAAAATGCACAAATTGCCCGACTCCTCGTTGTAGCCCGGATAAACAAGGGCATTGGTGTCGTCGCAGTCTGTGCCCGGATCAGCACTCACAGTGGGCACGGCGTCACCGTACCCGTCGCCGTCAACATCCGCCACACACAGCCCATTTTCTTCGTAGCGGGCGTTGTCGGGAAAGATGGTGGCGTCGCTGTCAACGCAATCGTCCGAATTGCCCACATAGCCCGTTGGCTGTTGACAGGCCTCGGTGGTCACATTGACATCGCCGAAGCCATCGCCGTCGGTGTCTGCATACCACACACTTGGTCCCTGAACGTTGTCGTCGAGATCGTTGCAATCGCCTTGCAGTTCTGTCAAGCCGTCACCGTCAAAGTCGTCGGCTTTGTTGTCGGGGAAATCAGTGGGCAGACGGTTTATGTCGTCAATGCAGGCTGAAAAAAGAAGTAAACCCAGTAGAACAGTCATGGCGGCTCCCAACAGTGGGGTTTAATGTAGCACAGAAGGTGACCCAAGTGAAGCCCAAAGTGGCTGGACACATGCCTTGTTCAAAGACAAACATCAGATCCATTAGGGTACCGATGGCCCAAAACCATTGGGCATTGAGACATCAGTGTTCATCAGAAGACCGTGCGAGCCAGGCGACTGCCATGCCCACAACACCCTGCCGTTCGCCCACCCACCACCAGTGCTGTGGGAACTTGAACAACCCAACCGTTACTACCTGCCCCGGTCGTGCGAGCAATGTTTCCACCGCCGTTGCCCCCGTTGGGGTTTTGAAAATTTCCGGTTGGGAATTGACTCGACCAATCGTCATTGACAAACTCCGTGATGTTCCCGTGAACATCGTACAGCCCAAAACCATTGGGTTGTAGCTGAGCCACGGGTTGGTACACATTGGTATTTCCGCAGAACCAGGCATAGTCGCGAAGATAGGGGTTGAGGTTGCCATCGATGATAATGGTGTCGTAGTCACACCCTTGCTCTGCAGTGGTTCCCCCACTTTCTGGACCCGAACCCGTCCAGAAATCCGAGGTGGTTCCAGATCGGGCTGCGTACTCCCACTCTGCGTCAGTGGCGAGCCGGTAGCCGGGGCACGCGGCAATGTCATACAGGTACGCTGGTTTGACTGACCACCCATCGCTTTCATAACAAGGTTCGAACCCAGTATCCACGGAAAGCTGATTGGCAAATTGACGCGCAGCATAGATCTGCCAAAAGTCATTGGGCAATTGATTGTAAACATCGGTTCCCCCCATGACCGTCTCCTTCATCCCTACCGTGACTTCCGTGGTCATGATGTAGAAGTCCCGAGTGAGCTCGTAGCGACCCAGCGGATCGACGCCAGCCGGAATAAACCGAAAATCAGGTCCGTCTCCTGCCGGATAAATCACCCCGTAGTCGCAGCTGTAATCCTGAGAAATTCCCGTCAGATTGCAGTCCGGCTCTCCGTCAAAATCAGCATCTTGGGCACAGAGATTGGGGTAATTGGCTGCTGCCCCCACATAGGTCAAATCGCTGCTGTCGTCGCAGTCGTCTCCACCAGAGACCACCGTTGAGCTTGCCCACACTGACGCATAGTAGGTGCACTCCACAAAACCATCGCCATCGTCGTCCATTTCCAAATCTGGTGCCGGTTGAAAGTCGTAGTTGACATTGGCACAGTCTTCAAAAATGCCGTTGCACAGTTCGGTTGCCCCTGGGTACCGATCGGCGTTGCCATCGTCACAATCCCCACCGCCCAACGGGATGATGGAAGAGTCTTCCCACAACAACGGGTCGACATCCAATTCACAAGCAACATAGCCATCCCCGTCCAAGTCCACTTCTCCAAGGCTTTCGAGGCTTAAGTTTTCACAGCGGTCTACTTTGCCATTGCACAGCTCGGCATCTTCAGGCATGAAGGGTTGAACATCCGAGTCGGTGTCGTTGCAGTCGTCCCCGTTGTCGACATAACCGGGCGGTGGGCTGCAAAAGTCAATGCTCAAACTTGCATTTCCGTAGCCATCTGCATCGCTGTCGGCATAAAAAGTCTGAAGATCAACCGCCGCAAAAGTCGTGTCGCCGTCGCAGTTCTCGTCTACTGTATCGGTGCACAGTTCAGGTAGGTTGGGGGCACGGTTGGGGTCTGAATCATCGCAATCGTCGTCGTAGGCCGAGTAACCAGACGGCAAAATGGTGGAACAGCTTATCAGGGTCTGGCTTGGTTCCCCTCGCCCGTCCCCATCGTTGTCGATGTAAAACACAGACGAGTCGACGGCGTTGTCGTCGATGGACCCATCACAGTCGTTGTCAATGTTGTCGCAGTACTCCGGCGCATTCGGATAGATCTCTGCGACAGAATCATCACAGTCCGAAAAATTACCCACATACCCCGAGGGCACATAGCAGGACTGCTGACTCACATTGGCATCTCCAAAACCATCGCCGTCGGAATCGAGGTACCAGGTGGGTGAAAAGGTGGGACTGCCCTCGTCAAACTCGGTGTCGCAGTCGTCGTCAAGCCCGTTACAGATCTCTTCGGCGCCTGGAAAGACAGACATGTTGTTGTCGTTGCAGTCGTCTGGGTTGTCCACATGGCCTTCGGGCAGCTCACAGGCATAGACCACCGAGCTCGGAGAGCCAAAGCCATCGTTGTCGGCATCCGCAAACCACACCACCACATCAAGGGCACTGTTTTCGTCGGCCACGCCATTGCAATTGTTGTCAATGGCATCGTCGAACCCATCGCCATCGAGGTCGCCGTCATTGCACACTTCGGGGGCATTGGGGCGAATGCTCGGGTTGCTGTCGTCGCAGTCAAAAGCGTTGTCGACATAGAGCGGCGGGGCCTCACAGGCGTGGGTTGTCACTTCGGGATCTCCATAGCCATCGCCATCGCTGTCTCCGTACCAGAGCGGCGCATTCTCACCACTGTAATCGTCAATTTCGCCACTGCAATTGTTGTCCAAACCATCACAGATCTCTTGCATGTCGGGGTGCACATTGGGGTTGGTGTCATCACAGTCCGTGCCCGAATCGTACGGTGCGGGTGCATCCGGCTGACCAAAACCATCGCCGTCCAAATCCAGCACACACACTTGGCCCACTTCGTTGTTAAAACCTGGATACACCAATGAATTGGAGTCGTCGCAATCCGTCCCATCAGCCACATAGATTTGAGTGGACTCACGCAACTCAGACGCACAGGCTTCGACCTCTGTTGACGGGTCGCCAAAACCATCTCTGTCATCGTCGACATACCACAGACTTGGCCCCAGAATATTGGCGTTGAGATCGTCGCAGTCTCCATCAAACTCGCTGAGACCGTCTTGGTCGTAGTCGTCTCTCGGGTTGTCCGGAAAATCCGTGGGACTTCGCGTCAAATCTTGAATGCAAGCCATTTGAAATGCTGTGACCAGAATAAAAATCATTGTCGTACCTCTGTTCTTGACTATACCAAAATGCAGGCAAACAGACACACAGAGAGTGAACAATCTCTGATGTCAAATGACTCAAATCTGTGATTTTTTCTCCATCTGATCCCAACTGAACAATAAACATTCCACACAATCGCATCCAACTGTAAATATAAGACTTGATTCCAACGGTCGAAAATTATAGCGTGAAGCAAACTCACGGAGAACACATGACCAAACACATGCTTACCATCTTCACGCTGGCACTGGCGTGTAATACCAAAGACACATCCGACCCTGCTGAAGACAGTGGCAGTGAAACAGTAGACACCGAAGACAGCGCCGTTGGCGATGAAGACATCGAAGACACCATCGATGAGGCGCACAACTGGCAGCCGGGAATCAATGTGCTGACGCTGGACCAGGAGGTCGAAGGCGAAACGGTTGAGCGCAGTTACTACGTTCATTTGCCCGACGACTACGACGGCTCGGCCAACACCCCGTTGCTGTTCGCCTTTCACGGAGCCGATGGTACCGGTGAGGATTTCATCAATGAATTCGGACCCCCGATTCAAAGTGGTGAGTTCGTTGGCGTGTATCCGAACGGCATCGACAAATCCTGGAACGTGGAACGCGAGGATTCCAAAGCCGACGACATGGCCTTCACGGAATCAATTTTAAGTGCACTGAGCGGAGTGGCGGGCATCGACGTCAATCGACCGGTGGCGGTCGGCTTCTCGAACGGTGCCGCCTTGATTCACAAAATCTCAATTGAAAAGGAACTTTTCGTTGCCATCGTGCCCCAGGTTTCGCATTTGCTCGTAAGCAACCAGCCTGACTCGGACAGTGCCAGGATACCCGTCATGCAATTCAACGGGACCGACGACGATCTTTGCCCCTATGACGGTGGTGTTGGTATTTTGGGGTATGAATTCATGCCGGCGGAAGACAGTACCGCCGCATGGGCGGCGCACAACGGTTGCGACGCGACGCCCACGGAAACCGCCATCGATCCGCACGTCAAATTGGAATGGGAAAATTGCGACGACGGCAACAGGGTTATTCACTACCGTTTGAACGGCGTTGGCCACGGGGTTCCACCCGATGTCGACGGGGGCACCAACCCGCGAATCATTGAATTCCTGCTCGAGGCCCGTCAGTAAGAGCACATTTTTTCAAAACGGGAAGGACAGACCAACATTGGCATACACCAATGTTGGATTCTCACCCAAAAAACGAGTGCCCACCGATGAATGAAGTCGCCGTCCTTTGTTCAAGTCGAAAGACAGCCCAAGAGGCACCTTTACCAGTCCAAAAGGGTTAAAGCCTGCAGAGGGATTGCTCGTCAACCAAAGGCGATCGGTCACTTCAAAGCTCATTGGCACACCGGCTTCAAAGTAATAGATTCCCCCAATCTTAACATCGATGCCCGTTTGAATTGGTGAAGAGTCTGGTTGAACATAAAGGCGATAACCAACCGCCGCATGATAAAAAAGATCCCCACCGTAAAAGGCCCCGCCTGACAGCTGCAGCTCTGAGCGGTTCCCAATGGCCTTTCGAAGCCACAGATTCTGCTCAAAAAAAAGGGAGGCTGAGGTAGCGGCAGCTGTGGTGGAGGTTCCAAACTCTTGTTGAACACCAGGTGCCATGCCGATGGGAGGAGGGCCACCTGCGATGGGGGCACAGCCCGACACAAAGTGAGACAAAACGCACAGTCCGGTGGGCCAGCCCAAGCGCCAGTGTGTCAACGGTGACATTAGGGGGCTCGGATGACGAGGCGGTATCCCCGATATTCGTAATACAAATCGGATTGTTCACGAGCATTTACCCCTGTTGAATGACCATATGAGGAGAAGTAGCCTCCCCGAAGAACATGGTCGGCGGTTGACATTCCCACATGGCCACTCCAAGGGTCGAGTTCGAGACCACTGGGCACAAAAGGCAGCGAAATGTCATCCGTCCATTCTTCCATATTGCCATGCATGTCATACAAGCCAAATCCGTTGGGCAGTTTCTGTGCCGATGACTTTCGCGTTTGTGACGAGTTGTTTCCACAATACCAAGCGTAGTCAAGCAAGGATGGATTGTTGACCCCATCTTGGATATCGACGCCATAGCAAGCGTTCCAAACATTGCTGAGTAAACCACCCAAACTTGACCCTTGTCCCGTCCAAACATCTTCCGTGGTGCCACTCCGAGCCGCATATTCCCACTCCCACTCCGTGGGCAGCCGATACCCCGTACACTCAAGGGGCGAGACAGCCAAAGAACAAGACTGATCACCCTGACAGTCATAGCATTTTTCGACGCCCATTAGATCACTAAGCAAATTGGACATGTAAGCAGCGGTGCTCCAATTGGAATACCCACTTGGTATCATAGAGGTTCCCTCTGTTTGATTATAAATGGCATTGTAATGCGCATTGAGAAACTCGGTGGTCATCATGTAAAAATCATAGCTGATGCTGTAGCGGCCAAGGGGGTCGTCTCCAGCAGGGATGCGAACAAAGTCAGGCCCAACCCCAATAGGCAAAAACAAGCCCAAATCACAGGTGTATGTGGGATTAATTCCCGTCAGATTACAGTCTGGTTCCCCATCATTATCGGCATCCTGTGCACAGGTGTCCGGATGGTTGTATGCCGCACCGACGTAAATGAGGGCACTGCCGTCTTGGCAATCTCCCCCACCAATCACACTGCTGTCTCCAACCCAGATCGAAGAGTCGTAGCCACTGCATTCCACATAGCCATCTCCGTCATTGTCTGTCTCGAAGTCAGGACTGCCACCATAATTGGGGTCCTCACAGTCTTCCGCAATGCCATTGCAAAGCTCTGGTGCCCCCGGATAGGCAAAAGGGTTGTTGTCTTCGCAGTCTAAGCCCGCTGCATAGTCTGATACCGTGACGGGCGATGGTGGACTGGGATCACCATAGCCATCGAGGTCTGCATCGAGATAGCACCCATTGGGATCGGTTTCCAATGGGCAGTTGCCTGGAAAAACATCCGCATTGTTGTCGGCACAGTCGCCACCCCGGATTTCTCCAAGTGGACGAGTGGAATTGGGATCTTCCCATTGGAGGGGGTCCACAGCCAACACACAGTCCACAAAACCATCATTGTCTCCGTCCCGCTCGATGGACGGCGGAGTCAAACTGCCGTCGTCGTCCTCACAGCGATCCAGTTTGCCGTTGCAGATCTCCCAAGCTTCGGGCATCCCGCTGAGCACGAGTTCGTCCGTGTCGTTGCAATCAAGGGCATTGTCTACATAACCAAATGGGGCAGCACAGACGGCCACTGTAAAGAGTGCATTGCCTTGACCGTCTCCATCGGAATCGGCATAGTAAATGTTGACATCGGTCGCACCAAGTGTGGGGTCCTCATCACAGTTTTCGTCAATTTCTGTGGTGCACAGTTCGGGCAGACCCGGTGATCGATTGGCATCTGCATCATCACAATCATCGTCAAAAAATGAATAGCCCGACGGTGGAGATGGAAGCCCATTGACAATCGTCGGACAACTGATCTGCACCTGAGTGTTTACCCCCCAACCATCTCCGTCAGAATCAACATAAAATGTCAACGCATCCAATGCATTGTCATCAATTCCGCCATTGCAGTCATCGTCAATAAAATTACAGACTTCAGGTGCAGAAGGCTTGATGAAGGGGTCTGTATCATTGCAATCATCCCCATTGCTGACCCAAGTGGGTTCCGCATTGCACCCTTCCTCAATCGACAAGGGGTTTCCAAATCCATCCCCATCACCGTCTACGAAATAGACATTCTTCACGGCTTCGTCAATCTGCCCGTCGCAATTGTCATCTTCCCCATTGCAAACCTCTGATGCATCAGGATGCTGCTGATTGCTCAAATCATTGCAATCCTCTGAGTTGCTGACAAAATTTTCGGGTTGCGTACAGCTCAATTCCAAAACAGAGGCCTCTCCGTATCCATCGCCATCCGCATCAATAAACCACAAGTCGGAGTCTACCGCTGACTCATCAACAATTGCATTGCAATTGTTGTCTTGACCATCGCAATACTCAGGAGCACTTGGATAAGTAATACTCGTCGAGTCGTCACAATCCGTATTGTCCGCCACATAACCAGCAGGTGACACACAGGCGTGCAACACAATGGCGGGATCACCAAATCCATCTTGATCACCATCGTAAAACCATGACGGTGCGTCACTGTCCGTGTTCTCGTCCACTCGGGCATTGCAATCGTTGTCAATACCGTCACAGACCTCGGGCATGTCCGGATTAACATCTGCGGATTGATCATCGCAATCCGTTCCAGAATCCACATTTAAGTCGGGAAGCATGTCTCCAAAGCCATCCCCATCGAGATCCAACACGCAGAGTTCAGGAAGTTCGAAACGCGCATTGCCCGGATAGACGGTATTGTCTGTATCCAAGCAATCCTCCGAGTTCTCTACATATCCCTCGGGCTGTTCGCAGGCTTCTGTGGACACATTGGGATCACCAAAACCATCTAAGTCTGCGTCTGCATACCAAGTGGACGCCCGAAGAACGGTTTCATCTAAATCGTTGCAGTCTCCTTGGAGTTCAGACAGACCATCGCCATCAAAATCATCTGCTTTGTTGTCTGGAAAATCAGTCGGCAGTCGATTGATGTCTTCAACGCACGCCAGATTGACCAACAGATTGAACAGCAACATGGTCCAACACCCCCACTTGGGGTTCTATAGTACCACAATTATGGTTGTCAAATCGCCTTTTTCATCCTGTGGCCACTAAAAGTAAAAAGAGGCTCACCATGGTGATGAGCCTCTGATTGATCATGTTTGATTGCTTACTGACTCAGGTCACTCGCATCACGAGGCATGACACGGAAGGAACCATAGCTGTAATCAACCACACCTGTAATGCTGATAAAGCTTGTACCGCTTGGGACCGCTGCATCGTAAAGGTAATTGTCAAGGTAAATGTCGACCACACCATCGTTGTCCATGTCAAGTGGACTTTCACCGTATTGGTCTGGATCGTCTGTGGTCACGGCTGCACCGAGTGTCACAAGCACACCTTCATACAATTCCCAATCACTGGGCACCGCACTAATGACCTCTGGAGACACAGTCCCTGTTCCAGTGACGGTGAAATTGGCACTGTCAGAGACACTGACCTCTGTCTTGCCATAGTATTCAACCACTTCGCCTGAAAATGAGACTTCATCGCCGATGCTTGCAGTCAAGGTGGCACCAGCAGGGTAAATCACAAGTCCTGAATAAGCCCCACCTGCAGGATCCATGACAAAAAGATTGCCGTTGGAGAGAACAGCTGTCACAATTGCACCGCTCACACTAACTTCTGAACCTGTTGTGATGGTGCCATTTTGAATGTCATAGATGGTCGCTTCAGTGCCATTATTTCCACTGCCATTGTCGCCACCGTCATTGTTGGTAGAACCACTCATGTCATCTGCGTCACGTGGAAGCAACTTAAATTCACCATATGAGTAATAGACCAAGCCGGTGAGGCTTTCGAAGGTGTCACCATTGCTTGCAGTGGGTGAATACAAATCATTTCCAAGAAGGATGTTGAAGTCCAATGGATATTGACCGTATTGATCCACATCGTCGCTCACTGAAACATTTTCAAGGGTAACAAGAACGCTTTCGTAGTTTTCCCAGTTAGAAGGGGCACTGCTCAAACTCACTGCTGTTGGGGTGCCATCACTGGATACCACAGTCAGGTCTTCGGCAGTGTCCAAGGTGAGCTCTGTCAAGTCGTAATATTCGCTGACAGAACCGGTAATGTTGAGAACATCACCTGCACTGACGGTCACAGGGGTTTCGATCCATGGTCCAACATAAACATACATGCCACCCCATTCGCCGCCACCTGCATCTTGAACCCAAAAGTGATCGCTGACGAGATCGGTCACTGCAACCACATTTTCAACGGTGACGGTTCGGTTTTCGTAATCACCTTGTTGGATTTCAGCGAGAGTGACAGCTGCTGGACCTTCACCAGGCACATAGCCCACAAGGTCGCTTTCGGTACGGGGGTTGATCTTGAACTGCTCAAAACCGTAGGAGATCACGCCAGTGACAGAACCAAACTCAGCACCGTAATCCGCATCAAAGTTGAAGAAAAGGTTGTCCATGGGAATGCCTGCAGACAGGTCAATTTCACCGTAGTTGTTGACGCCACTGATGGCGGTCTGGTTTTCAAGAGTCACCAAACAACCTTCGTAGAGTTCCCAGTCAGAAACATCGGCCACCACATCGGCCACCACATCGGCCTCACCGGTGATTTGAATGTTTTCCGCTGACGAAACCGTCAACTCTGTGTAGTCATAATATTCTGTCACCACACCAGATAGACTGATTTTATTGCCCACAAGGGCCAACTCAGAGAAGTCCCCACTGGCTGTCGCAGTGTATACATAAATGCCGGAATACTCTCCGCCACCTTCGTCCTGCACAAAAAATCCATCGCCCTCACTGGTCACAGCTGTGGTTACCACCACATTGTTCAACTGGACGGTTTCACCGTCCAAAATGGCACCAGACTGGATGTCATAAATGCTCGCACCACCGTTTACATTGGTGTCATTGGAGTCTGCCGTGTCCAATGAATCTGGGTCTGTGGAGCTTTTGGGGTCTAAACAGGCTATAGATAGCGCTAAAAATGGAAGAAATCGCATGAAGTGTCTCCGACGAATTAGAATGGTCGGCCCTGTTATAGATGGAGATTTAAATGGATGCAAGTGACGCTTTGGCGACAAGGGATTTGAACTTTGCATTTTCCCCTTCTCAGCCCAAGACTTTAACGGATTTGACCTTCAATGTACCCAC
>JAYYJC010000402.1:0-7903 GCA_036146655.1 Myxococcota bacterium
AAGCGATACTGGTTTTCGATCAGCTGAACAAAGTTCAAAAAATCCCAGTGGTTGTCAAGCAGTCAATCCGGGTGGAATGCTCTGGAGTCTCACTTGGCTGATGGCTCTGGCTAGTCGCAGATTTTCTCTCCAGGAGAATTAGATGATTCTTAACTTCCTCTTATTGAGTGCTTGTTCAAAGTATGCGCCTGTTCAAGCAGGCTTTCAGCTTCCACAACATCAATATCACATACAAACAGTTGGGTTTTTTGAAAATAAAAGTCTTGATGGAGCGCTGAGCTCTGAGGCCAGCCCAAAATTTTCTGTTTCAATGGATTGGCAAGTGGCTTTGGCGGCTGCCGAACAATTGAGAGATGACAGTGCATGGATGCGATTGACGGTGACGAAGGCTGATTATGCTGTCAATGATGCGCCCATTTCTAGTAGCGCAGAGGGGAAAATCGTAGATTTGCGGGTTTTTCCATGGGGTGAATTGCTGTCGGTTCGGTATATGGATTATCTCTCTGGTGATGGGCGTTGGTTGGATGTCTTCGAGCCCATCCTGCCAAGTCTTTTCCCAAATTTACCAAACCTTAAAAAAGGAGAAACCAAACAACAAGAACAGAGATGGCCAATTGTGGAGGGGGAACAGACAATTGTGAGAGCAGCCAATCGAATCAATTGGCACAGAATGCCAGATGAGGGTGAACTCTGGGTCTACAGCTATGAAGGCATTTGGCTTCCGAACTCGCGTGGAAACCTACAAATGCAAACTGGTACAGTTAAAGGACAAGTCTGGATTTTGCCCGAAGACCCTTGGATTATTAAACATCAGTTTAATTGGGCTCGCCATATTATTGACAATGACAATCAGAAACAACAATCTCAAACTTTTACTGGTGAAGTCAGGCGGACCTCTCCATGATATTTTCCTATTTATTGGCCTCGTCATTGCCTTATTATCTTGCAGACCCCAGTCAAGTACTCAAAGCATTGCAGTCGCAAGCTTCTGATCTTTCTGAGTGTCAGGTCAAAGGAGGAGACACAGTAAGTATTTCGCTGCACATCAATCCGTTGGGCAGACCCACAACTTACAATGTTCTTGAAGCAGAGCTAGATGATTGTCTAAAGCGCATTGTGATGAACTGGAAGTTTCCGGAACATAAAGAAGACATTGCGGTTCTTCAATTTGCTTTAAGTCCAAGAAATAATCGGTATTATTTACTGCCTGGCAGTTATATAGAGACGAGAAAAATACCAATTAGGTACTGGATGGAACTGCCAACTCAGGCCATCGAGAAGATAGACGAATCAGAGCATATCAGTGAGGAGAATGTGAACACTGATGAAAGAAAGCCATAATTCTTTTTTGATTGGGCGTTCTAGGCGGGATACTGTTATATCAATCTTCTCTCAGAGGGTAGTGTGTTGTATTTGGGACTACTGGTTGCGATTGCGAATGCGGCTCCTGCCATTGAACTTGGGCTGTCACCCTACGGTGCTTTTGATCTCGCTGACTCAAACCGCGAAACAGCTTCATGGGGACCAGCATTTGCTGTAAAACTTCCAGTGCGCTGGTGGTTTCATTCCAAGGTTGCACTTCGAAGCCAAGTGGACTTTGGTGTGCGTTCTGGTGTTGATGTGGTGTCATGGCAAGATTATGCCAACACTTTCACATTGTATACAGACAAACACAGCACTAGACTTAGAACCCGTGGGATGATGTTTGGCCCTGAATTGAAGCTTTTTGAGCAGGATATATTTGAACTTAGAGGCGGTGTCCAAGTGGGTGGATGGCGGTTTACGCACATACAAACTTATTTGGACAACGAGCCATCTCCTCTTAGACCATTAGACACAACAGTGTCTGGTCAACTGCTTGAGTCGAGCGATAGTATAATTTCCGCAGTGACTCTTTTGCACATTTCTGGTCAGATTGCGATTGGCCAATCTGCATTGTCGGCCGAACTCGGTTATTGTGTTTCGGATGTCGACAGCAATTTATTGACTGGGCCCGATCTCAAACGCAATGCCATGCGAGCTGGCTACGGGCTCAATGAGATTCAGATTGGCCTTGGATACAATTATTTATTTGGAGCTAAATTATGAGACTTTATAGAGCTAAAGTGCCTGATATCGCCGCTGAGGTCATTAAGAGATTGACCGATGCGCAGGCCATTGAAGTAGATTCGTTTAATCGGTCTGAAGCTGAAAAGGACTTAGTGGCCATCATGGAAAACTATCTCCGTGAAAATCGCCGTATCCGTGAAGAAGTTCATGATTTTATGGAACGGAACAGCATTCAGTACATTGAGTTTGGAAAGCAACTCAACCGTCGCGCCAAACGACGCAATCATCCGCTGGGCGAACAAGTTGAGGTTTTCTTAGCTAACCAGTTCATTAACAACTTCTTCAACTCTCCGTTCTACGACGAAGTCTTTGTGACCGACCACGAACTCAGAAAATCAATCGTGGACATCTTGCGTGAGTTTCATGTGGATGAAGCCGTATTGCATCAAATCGCTCGTCAACGGTTGAGCAATATGAGTGAAGACGATGCTGGGTATCACATTCGGTATGAAGAAGAATTGAAGAAAATAAGAATTGAGCACGGATTGATCCGAGAACGCTCAGGACGCGGTCCTCAATAAAGTCGCTCGTGTTTGTTGAGGGGGTTCTAACTTTATTTGCCATTGGCTGTACCACAAAACCAGATGCAGTAGAACAAAATGCGCTCCAAGTCATAGACCAGTTGTCGCAAGAACAAGACACTCAACCCAGCTTAACTCCGTCGGATGAGGAACAAAAAACTGTTTCTCCAGAAGTAACTGCTGAGCCCATATACCCAAACTTAACATTTATCGGGTTGTCAGACCTTCACATCAACTACTTCTCTGAACTGAGCATTGTAGACAATTTGGCGATGGGCCTTGGGCCACTGGTCAATGAAGATGTCGACATGGAGGTTGAGTTTACAGACAATGCTGGATTTGTCCGAATTTTTCACAACAGGCCTCAGTCTCATTTAAACGAACTTAACCCCATCGGGAAAGTCTTAGGCAGTTATCGACATGAGGTGGCTGCGCGATTTGACTTAAGAGTATTGTCATTCACTGTCGAAATTGTGGTTGGTAAGTGTCGTTTTTCGACGCTCGCAGATGCAAAGCTGAGTGGGGCCTTCCTGTCGCCTTGTTATTATTTTGGCCGTGAGACAGAGCCTCAATGCGGTGAATATACACAAGAGGGTCTAAAATTCTCAAAGTTACAAGAGAGTCAGATATCCGCTTGTCTTGCAAACCCTTAGTGTCTCAATCTCATACGATACTTGATAATCTTTTTTTAAGTTTCTGTTTGATAAGACTGTGAAGTTGAGAGATACGGGACTCGGTGACTTTTAAGATGGCAGCGATTTCCTTAAAGGAATACTCTTGAAAATAGTAGAGGTCTACAATAATGCGTTCCCGCTCAGGTAGATTTGAGATTATGTGACTCATCTGTTGTGACTCTGAACTGGCCACTGCGACTTGGGTGGGGTCGTCCGTACTGTCTTCAATAAAGTCCCCAATGCGCATATCTTCATTGATGCGTTCTTCAATGCTCACGACGACCCGAATGTCAGCAAACCGTTGCATGTTTTCCAGCTGTTCTTCATTAATGTCAAGGAGTTTGGCCAGTTCTTGTGCATTTGGCTTGCGTTGATGCTTTTGATAGAACTGATTTGTGGCATATTCGAGTTGTTGTACTCTGTCCCTAACAGAACGGGGAACCCAATCTGACCGGCGCAGTTCATCAACCATGGCCCCTTGAAGCCTAATCTTTAAGTAGGCATCAAAAGACGCCATTTGTTCTGGATTGTATTTGTCAACGGCTTCCATAAGTCCGATTACACCAACATGTATCAGATCTTCGACATCTATATGGTTGGGCATACGATTCGCAAGACGATACGCAATTTTCTGTACCAATGGATAGTACTTGTGAATAATCTCATCTCGGGACATCGAAGGCATTGGTTATTCCGAGCTACTGTGGGTTTGAATGGTGCCAACGAGTTCAGCTTTGGCCGAGGTGTCCCCTTTGTCAAGGGCATAAAGCGGGATACTGAGGTCTGTTAAGCCAACATTGGCATTGATCATGTGTGTTTCGATGCCCCTTAGATAAAAGCTGATGTAGTACCGTTGGGCTTCGTACCATGTGATTTTTTCGCCGTAAAAGAACTTCATTCGGTAACGCTTTAATTGGTCTATCGAAATGATGTGAACCTCAGGAGGAACAATCTCTTTCGGCATCCAATCAGGAAGGGCTTCTGCCTTTTGCTGTCGACGACGCTCTTCTCTTTTTTGCATGTCAGGATCTAAGCTACCAAGAACATCCTTTTCGATGGGAATAATGGGTGTACCATCTACTTCAAGAGCAATGTAGCGGCCATCAGGATGGGGAACAGCTCTTTTAATGTCATTGAGAGTAAAGAAAGGTTTAGAGTCTTTGTAAACCGACAACTGTCCATTGTTGGTCACAGTCAAAAGCGAGTTTTCGGCGGCATACTGAAATTCTTCCACCGGATCTGTGTGAAATGGAAATGCCGGATTGACTGTTCTTGATGGGATATTCAGTGTGTAGATGTGTCGATTACCATCAGAATCGAGTCCGGAAAGATAGACTTCGTCCTTGCTTGGCCCTCGTTGGAAATGTCTGGGTTCCTTGACCGGACTTTGAAATGAGTCAATAAAACCGCCTGCATTGTAGACATTAATGAGTTCCGGTTGGTTTTCATCTTCTTGTCGAGAGGGTAGGATGAGTTGTCCTTCAGACAACCAAATGGCATTGCCTGTAGGCCGTGTCACAGGCAGCGCCGTAATGCCTTGTGTCTCTCCATTTAGAATGTAAGAGCCTTGAAAGAGTTGAAAGTACAGGAGAAGCCCTGAAGGTGACCACCGAAAATGGGTAAAATAATTTGAACCACAATTGTCGAAAGCCGTCTGTATGTTCTGCTTTCGGGCCAAAAATGCGATTTCCTTTTCGTCGCAGTCCTCAAATGATGCTTCAAGACTTTGTGTCAAAGAAGCATTACCATACATCGCATCTCGACTGCAACCGAGTGCTGCCCACAAAAAAATAGCATTCATCGTCTTCGTATTCCTAGCAAAAGCAATGGTAGCACAAAAGGTAACTGAAGCGGTACGGTTTGACACCCTGCTTTCAGACTTTCTTGATCATCATTGGGAATGTAAGTGCTGTTCTCGTTAGAGGGTTCACTTGTTGGGGCAGCGTCTGGTTCATTGGGGGTATCTGTAAATCCACTATCTGTTGCACTGTCTTGCCAGTTGCCAGTGTCCGGCAATGATTGTGTCTGAAACAATGGAATAATGTCACCATGGCTATGTAAGAAGATAAGTTCTGTGTCTATGAGGTTGACATCAGAAAGTCGTATTTCATAGGTTGAGCCGCTCTCTTCCAGTTGAAGTGGTATTAGATTTCGATGTGTGTTGTGCACCCCCCAAGCTCGAGCACCAGCACCCAGTTTATTTGAAACTGTAAAGGTCATTACATTGCCAATTTCAGAAACATTGGTGACTTGGCTGTGTGGTGTTGTACTCGCCAGCAATAAGGCGTTCTTCGTAATCCCTTCGTCATGCTCAAGGTGGTATAAGCCTGGTCGATAGCCACTAGAATCAAATCGCCATTGTTCTCCCACAGCGCCAAGTGTAATTGGTTCTTGACCTTCAGACAGAAGCCGTGCATTTGTGGTGTCAAAAGGAAAGCTATGAAAACCATTGGCCGTGAAGATGGGATTCTCTATGGTTTCCACAGATAAATTATTTGGCTGAAGAGCGATTTGACCCACTGTTTGCCCAGACATCACTGTTAGGGTTTGAGAGATGTATCCTGATGCACTGACTTCGATTTCATAGTTTCCCGCATCAGAGAATAAAAGACTCACATGGCCATTGGGGTCGCCCACATGTACAGTATCTTTGTTGACCTCTTTTAAACTGGCTGTGACTGGCAGTAGGGTGTCAGCATCTACCACCGTTGCGCTAGACCAATGAGGCCAAAGTACAAATTGGCTCATTGCGGGGAGGTGGTCAGAGAGGATTTGAGGAAGTTGACTGGCTGGTGGTTGCTTGCTGTTTGAAACTTCTAGTGTAAAATCAAATACACCATGTGCCCCGTATGCCCAATCGGTGGTATCCCCATAAGTAACATACCAGTCTGCACCGTTGGTGATCCAAAATTGATTTTGACTGCAATATTGAGCGTATTCGACTGCCAAGGCCTCAACAGCTTGGTCATCTTCAGAGCGGGTTTCTGTATAATTCCATACCCAACCAATGTTGGTTGCGCCGGCGTGCAGGGACAGTGCTGCAGCGGCATGTGACCAAAATCCAAATTGTCTTATGTTTTGAGTCTCTTTTTCTGAAAAAGGCCCACTTCCAGGACGAAACTCATTTGGATTCCACATGTACCCATAATTTCGATTGAGGTCTACATTGTTTGCATTGTATCGTCTAACAGAATCAACACCATCAGGATTGACATGCGGAACAAGCCAAATGTGAGCGTCTTCGAGTAGGTTAATGATGTCTTGCTCTGGACTGTTCAACAGGTTTTCTGCAAATGCGAGAACCAATTCTCCACTGGGCAATTCGTCGCCATGATGTGCTCCCAGTATTCGGTAAGACAATGCTGAGCCATCCTGATATCCAACCCGCAATGCAAGGATTTCTCTTCCTTCAACCGAAAATCCAAGGCTTATGAGTTGGGTTTGTTGGGGGTAAGCTTCTGATAGATTTATTAGGGCCTGATTCATTTCTTCAGGACTGTGATAGCCTTCAGGAACCGCCTTGACTACCGACGGCGCAACTGTAAATGGAATACGAGCACGACGAAGCGCATCAATGCCTTCCTGCTCAGCATCCATTCGAAGCCAGCCCTGTTGTGTCTGTTCGGTAAATCCAAGGGGCATCTGCTGGAGTTGAGACTTGACGGCATCTGTTGGGGCGTAGACCCAGAGGGGTGTTTCAGCAAGTGAGATTGAAAGAAGTAAATAGGGAAGCATTTAATCCAACTGGAGCGCAACGGGTTGAACTTCCAATTTTGGCAGAATATCTGCAAGCTTGTTGTCAAATTCTTCGCGTTGGGCTTCAGGGATTTGCTTATTGGTTGTTGGAATATCTGCGCTCATTGAATCAATGAATACTCCATTTTTCCACATTTGGAAGTGGAGATGGGGGCCTGTTGAGAGACCAGTTGTACCTACATGTCCGATGATTTGGCCTTTTTTTACATATTGACCGCTCTTTACCGTTATTTTTGAAAGATGGGAATATGATGTTTCATAAGGGTCTTCGTGATCGATTTTGACAAACTTACCATGACCTCCGTTCCATGCTGCTTGCGTTATCGTCCCTGAAGCAACAGCTCTGACAGGTGTTCCAAGTGGAGCGCCAAAATCTGTCCCATTATGTGGTCGATGTGTTTTTAAAATGGGATGATAACGGCCTGGATTGAACCCACTGGTCACTTGCGAAAACGCAATGGGAGAACGTAGGAAAATCTTTTCCCGTTTGATGCCGTCTTGATCATAATATTCTGGAATACCGTGTTCATTTTCAAAGCGAATTGCCGTGTAATCATGGTGCCGTGTCTGAAAATGGATGGCAAGTATGTTTCCAACCTTTACGAACTCTCCATCTTTCCAAAGTTCTTCAACAACAACTGAAGCAGTATCACCAGGATGAAGTTCAGTATTGAAGTCCACATCGTACTCAAGTATTTGTGAGAGTTCAATGATGTTTGTTGGACGCAAGTTTGCTTTCGTGGCCGCTGCCCATAGTGAACTTTGGATGACCATATGACGAACATCTTCTTTATTTTCGTATTGTGTGGAAAGTGTGTTGGCAAACCATTCATCGTCTTGGTA
>JAYYJC010000403.1:0-9164 GCA_036146655.1 Myxococcota bacterium
TATCATTGGTTCCAGCCCCCAAAATGGCTACAAAGTTGATCTTAACAATCTCAGAATAAGCATTGAAAGTGATGCTGACAATGGGTCGTTGGGTCGAAAGTACTTTATTGAGTCCAGTGGTGCGGAACGCCCGCGGCCAATATCTTTAAAAAAGTCTGATCAAACCGGATTGTACTTTATCAATGAGTACTCGAGCATGTATGTCGATGTCCAAAGTCCTCCAAGCGGACAGGAGACATTTCACTAATTGTGCTACTCAGCGGTATCTTGCATCAAGCGCTCAAAAGCAAGACGGCGGGTTTGATCAGGCGTGTGATCAAAGTAATACGCAACAAACTGCGGCCAATCCAATTTTAACTGGGCCAAACTGGTTTTATTTTGCACGACGGCGTTGTAGTATTGGTCGAGGTAATTCGGAAAGTCAATAAACTGTGCCCCTTTGTCTCTTAACAAGGCCATATTATCGGATTGATATCGAATGATGCTGCCAGAGACGCCTTGGCCAAAATCAATCCAGTTCAGGGGATGCATGGGCTGCTGAATACGAAAGTTGACATAGATATCGATACCTCTGCTCTGCAGATAAGGAATTGTCGCTTTTGCACCATGCCCCACTCTCCGATTTCGGTTTGGCATCCGTGCCAACGCCTTATCGGTTAGACCGGCCATCCCTTCTAAAATCCAAGGTGCATCAGAATAGAAACCCAACATGGCTTGTCCACCATAAATCACCATTTTAATGTCAGTGCCCGTGAGGTAGGTTTTCATGATCTCACCTTGCCGTTGGGCTTCTTCCTGCCAAAATTTCGGATACCAATCGCGCTCTTGACCAACGCCTGATGCGTGTAGACGGGCGTCGGAAGGCCTCAGTGGTATCCACAGCAGCATAAACCAAACGAGGTACTTTAAACGCTCCGAAAAAGACAACCGATCAAAAAATGGCTTGAGGACCATTAATCCGCAGGCCATAATGGGTAGCGCAAATCGGCCCAGCATGAAATCACCCCCCACCTTGGCAACATGGACGGTGTAGACAGCCATGAGCGATATGCTGAGCCATTGATTGGCTCGAAGCTGGCGCCAGCATAGCAGTGGGATGACAAAGACCACAGCAGCCCCGATGTGGTCACCAAAGGAAGCCCATAGATAATCAAGCCCTTGACTCCATCTGGGTTCATCAACCTTGGCATAGTAAGTGTTGGGAAGCAAATCACCAAAATACCACCACTTCCAAAGGGCATAAGCAAACACCCCAAAAAGAGAAATACACATGGGAACCCATGCCTTTTTGTTCCGAATGCCCCAAACAGTGCCCAGCCCCAGAAGAGCGGCACCTTCTGGCCGAATGAGACAGGCCAAAAAACTCAGAAAAAAAGCAGCACGCATGGCGTTGGCCTCAAAACAGCGCAGCGTCCAAACCAAACAGGCCACCATCATCATGGTTTCGAGACCAGATGTGGCAAAAATTCGGAAATGAACAATCGACGCACCAGCCAGAAGTGCGTACCAATCCAACTGCGTCTGATTGGGTTTCCAAGCCAGACCAATCAAAGCCATTAAGTAGCACCCTAAGCCCAATCCAATCGACCACTCTGGCAAGGGTGCACCAAAAGCCGCACCAAAGGCCAAGACAATCGTCCATAAAAAGTTGGTGTACCCTTCAACCTGTTCGCCTGCGTTGTAGACAAGGCCTATTCCGTCTACGAAGTGCACGGCATAGCGATATGAGATAAATGCATCATCACAGACCCAAGCCAGCCGTCCGGCGTCTAGCATCGCAAGCGCAATGACCACAGCTGCAATTCGCCAATCTTTACTCATACTAGGACTATAACGCCATTCGCTTAAAAAGAACCAATCTGAAGTGGCTGTGTCTCATCTGTTTGGGTGTGTTGTTATCGCCAAGAACTCTGGATCGCAGGATGCCAATTTACCCCGACGAATGCATGGCCTGTGTGTTCCAAAGAGATGGTCACTTACCGTATATTCTTCGACGGTATATTCATGAGTCCTCCGGCCCAGATCCAGATTACACTTTTGGTCATTGCATGGTGTGCATTCAGTGTCCTGGCAACCTCTTTCCAGTCTGCAATGGGTGGTGGCCTTCAGATCCAGGTGGCGCTGATTATGCAGGCGACGACGGCGTTTTGAGAGAGGACAACGCAGAAATTTGGCATCACGGAATTTGTCAAAGCATAAGCCGCCCATCGGCCAACGAAACCACTGCCTATCTCCAACGCTATGCCGAAAACAATACTTATCAAGTCATCAATCAAAATGGCTCACGCAGCTGCTTGGGGTTCTGTGAAGATGTCTCCAATCAACTCGACTTAGAGTTCTGGCTTCCCATGGGGGACTTAACCATCCCAGGAGACATGAAGTTTCCAAATGCCGCCATCCGTTTTCAGCAAACGGAACCCGCTTTCAGCCCTGAAGACATCATGTTTATGATGGTTGAACTGCAAGTGTGGAAGGACCAAACAGATTCGACGGTATTGTCTCAATACACAGACGAATAACGCCCCAGAATACAGTCAAGATCGATGTCCAAACCCAATGTGCCGTACGCCAAGCCAGAGGCGTCAAATCGATTGCTGAGAAATGCCTTCGCCACTTCGGGATGCCCGTGGGTCATCAGGAGACTGCCCTGAAGTATAAGGGCCAAGTTTTCAACGATACGACGCGCCTGAACTTCGGGATTGTCAGACTGAATTTGCTTAAGCGTTTGGCGTAATCGATCACCCAAAGTGGGATTCTGTTGGCAGGCTGAAGCCACTTCTGAATGCAATACATCAAGCGCTTCAGGCGATTTGATGATCGTTCGAAGCACATCCAGGCAAATCACATTTCCAGAACCTTCCCAGATCCCATTCAACGGGGCTTCTCGATACAGACGGGGCAAAATAGACTCTTCTATGTATCCGGCACCACCAAGACATTCCATGGCCTCATTCACCAAGGCAGAGCACCTTTTGTTGGTCCAATATTTTGCAATCGCAACGCCCAGCCGTGCAAACTGTTGATCGGATTGACTGTGTGAGTCATAGGCTCGGGCCATTCGCATGACCATCATCACTGCAGCCTCCTGCTCCACAATCATGTCAGCCAGCACATTTTTCATTAATGGCTTATCGATTAAACGGCCCCCAAATGCGGAGCGGTGATTGGCATGATACACAGCCTCAACGATTGCTCTGCGCATCAACCCAACCGCAGCCATTGCGCAATCCAATCTGGTATGATGGACCATGTCAATAATGGTTGGAACGCCTCGACCAGCCGGACCAATCAGAATGGCCTCTGTGTCATGGTATTCAATTTCTGCAGACGCATTTGATCTGTTCCCCAGCTTATCCTTCAGCCGTTGAATGTATATCGGGTTCCGTCGTCCATCCTCAAGCCATCTTGGAACAAAAAAGCAACTCAGACCTTCAGGCAGTTGAGCCAGTGTCAAAAACGCATCAGACATGGGCGCAGAACAGAACCATTTGTGTCCTTTTAAAGTGTATCGATCGCCCGAAACGAACTGTGCAACTGTTTGGTTGGCGCGCACATCTGAGCCACCTTGTTTTTCTGTCATGGCCATTCCCATTGTGATGGCTGACTTTTCTGAAATGGGACACATTCTGGGATCATATTTTGAGCTCAACAGTTTGGGCGCCAACTGTTTATAAAGGTCAGAATGATTCTTAAGCGCAGGTAAAACAGCATAGGTCATGGTCATCGGGCAGCAAATCCCACCCTCAACTTGGCCCAAAAGATATTCAAGAACCGTGTGTGCCACATGTCCACCGCGTTCAGCAGTCCAAGCCACGCTGTGGGTTTGATGTGACCGTGCCGTGCGAAAGATATGGTGATAGCTGGGATGAAAATCAACGGCATCGATCCGAGCTCCTCTTGCATTGAATGACCGCAGCACAGGGCTGTGCACATTGGCCAACCGCGCATGTTCATCCATTTCTTCGGTTCCCAAAACACCTCCAAACTTGCTGCAAAGTTCGGTCGCCCAGCCTGCCCCTTCTCGATTGAGTGCCTCTTGAATGGCCAAATCAGTTTCAAATAGGTTCCAATTTTCTCGAATGGGAACTTGATTGATCACAGAATGAGTGTGTAATTCTGTCAACGGATTACGGTAACGCATGGCTGCTCCATTGCAATTTGGGTCAAATTCAATTAACTTAGGCCAGCAAAAAGACGAGGCAGAAGTCAAATGGCAGAAAGCAATATGACCCAGCAAATTATCATCGGTGCATTGTCAGGTGCATTATTTACCGCATTTGTCGGAACCGGAGAGGCATTTTGGCTGATGAGCACCACTGGTGCACCAGACTTACTCTCACCTATGTACGCCAGCATTCTGTATGGTCTAATCGGACTTGGAATTGGATTGGGCGCTGCCATTGCAGGTGAAGTTCTTGGAAAATTTGTCCCATTTTTGAAAAACAGAGGTTTTGGAATAGGTGCCGCAGCAGCAATCACGCCCGTAGCGGCTTTTCTCCTTCGATACCAGCTCAACAAAGTGGCCTATGCAGAACAAGGGGTTCCATTGTCAACAATGGGCATGATTATGGCTGTTTTGCTTGTCATCGATCTTTTTCTAATCTTTGGTCTTCCGTCACTCTTTAAGGGTAAATCTCCCAAAGCAGGATTACTGGCAGGCATTTGGGTAGCACTCACTTTGGCAATGGCAGGGGTCTGGATATCAGGAAGCTCCAGCGAAGATCCAGCAGCAGTCGCCCACGGTAAAAGCATCCCTAGCGAATTGTCAGACAAGCCCAATGTTCTCTTTTTGATGGTGGATACACTGAGAGCTGACCATGTTGGTGCATACGGAAAACTCGAAATTCGAACACCGAACATGGACTCGCTCCAAAAAGACGGCATTGCATTTTTACAAGCAATTTCTCCAGCCTCTTGGACCCGTCCAAGTGGCGTCTCTATGTTTACTGGTCGAATTCCTTCTGGACATTCAACCCAAACCAAAGCCGCAAGCGTACCAGATACCGCCGTTTTACTGACAGAAGTATTACAGACGGGGGGCGTCACCACTGGTGGTTTGGCCAACAACATCAACCTTACCGCCACATTTAACTTTGATCAAGGCTATGACACCTTTCTCTATGAAGCACCCAACTATCCATTTGGGGGCACGGAATCGGTATTCGGTCTGACCTTCTACAAAGTGCTCGCCAAAGTCATGGAGCGCTTGGCTCCAGAGCACCGTGTGGTTTACAACTATTATCAGCCTGCGGATGTTGTGTTCAAAGACGCACAATCTTTCATCACCGCAAATGGCAGTTCTCGATGGATGCTCTACGCCCATCTCATGGAACCACATGACCCCTACTTTGAACATCCTGTCATCTCAGGAGAGTCTGAAGAGGATTACAACGGCGTTGCATATGGCCGTGCAGAGCACGAACACCCTGACCCCAATGACACTGAATATCTGAAGAAAATCTACTACCAAGAGGTTGAGTTTTTTGATCGAGAATTGGGTCGCTTCTTAGATTGGATGAAATCCGAAGGGCATTATGACAATACGGTCATCGTACTTGTGGCTGATCATGGTGAAGAATTCAACGAGCACGGGGGTTTTTGGCACGGTACTTCGTTGTATGACGAAGTCATACATGTACCCCTACTCATTAAAACCGCTGACAATGACTGGAAAGATCTCAAGGCACCATGGCAAGTCCGAACCATTGATATTGCTCCGACGCTGACGGCATTGTTGGGCCTGGATGCGGATGAGTCGTGGGAAGGTGAAAACCTGTTGACCGCCGAAGCGCTTGAGGCAGCAAAGGAATACACGAATCCAGCACCGCCAGTACCGACAGCAACAGAAGAGGAAACGGGTGATTCTGAAGAATCAGATAAAAATAAAGCACCTTCTCCCACTCAGCCGGTTGTGTCAGCCGCTGTGAAATGCACACAAGAACGCACCCATCCCTTAGATCGAATTGTCATCTCGGAAAATGATTTTGAAGGAAATGTGTTGTCGTCTATTCGATATGAATCCTTTAAGTTCATCGTTGCAAATGAAGGCAATCCAAGAGGATTACCAACCAACGAATTGCTCGATCTCGATTCAGATCCCAAAGAACTCACAAACTTAAGTGGTTCATCCGAAAGTGTTTGTGATCAGACAAACAGTAAGAGAGAAGAGAAACTCAACGCCATCATGGGTGAATTTTTGAGTACGGCACTTCAGTCCGCAGCGCATGGGGATGGCGCAGAGTTAGACGAGGCGACCATTGAGCGCATGCGTGCGCTCGGTTACATGGAATAAGTGAGGCAAATCTTCTGAGCCTCCACCAGGAGAGGGTATGGCGCAGACCATTTTGCTTACCGGCTCAGCAGGATTTATTGGTTCACATCTGCTCAGATGGATTTTAAATCACAGCCAAGCCCGTGTGATCAGCCTTGATTGTTTAAGCTACGCCTCAAACACCGACACCATCAAAGACCTTTTGGAGCATCCAAGACATCAGTTTGTTGAGGGGAATATCTGCGATGTCTCTCTCGTTCAGCAACTTGTGGACAGCTGCGACGGTATTATGCACCTTGCGGCAGAGTCCCATGTTGACCGCTCCATCAAATCAGCATCTCCATTTGTCCAAAGCAATGTGGTTGGCACACAGAATCTATTGGATGCAGCAGTTCGATGTGGACGCAAGCGATTTTTGTATGTCTCAACCGACGAGGTCTACGGGACACTCACAGAAGAGGGGTCATTTAAAGAGTCCGACCCGCTTGCCCCTTCCTCACCTTATTCGGCATCCAAAGCGGCAGCGGATTTAATGGTGAATGCGTGGCATCACACCTATCAACTCCCCACAGTGGTGACTCGGTGCACCAATAATCTGGGCACCCATCAACATCCCGAAAAGTTCATTCCTCGGATGATACTCAAAGCCATTCACAATCAACCGCTTCCCATTTATGGCCATGGGAACCATGTGCGAGACTGGATAGATGTTCGAGACCATGTGCGGGCCATTTGGTGGGCGTACAACCATGCCCCCAAAGGCCTCACACTTAATATTGGGGCGAACCAAGAATACAGCAACCTACAAATCGCACGCCACATCCTTGAACTCATACCAGAATCAAACGCCCAAATCACACACATCAATGATCGGCCAGGGCACGATTTTCGTTATGCCAATGATACAAGTCGCCTTAGAGAGATCTCAAACTGGAAACCCGTTTATGATTTGAAAGAAAGCCTAAAACAAGTAATTCAGTGGTATCAGAATCATTCGGAATGGTGGAAGCCCCGTTGGAATGAGACAGAATAATGAGGGTGCTGCTGAGTGGCATCAGTTCTTTTACCGGCATGCACATTGCGGAACAGCTCGCATTGTCTGATCACACTGTCGTGGGAACAATCACACAGCCGTTGTCGCACTATACCGGACATAAAAAGATTCGCATACAACGGCTTTCCGAAATCCAAATTGCAGAAAATACCCCCTTTGGCAGTGACTCATTTATCCGGTTGATTCAACAATTTAGACCAGAAGTCTACATTCATCACGGCTTCAATACCACAGGCTACCAAGACACTGATTTTCCCATAGAAGAAAGAGTGGCTTTGGCTGTCAATAATCTTAAATCTTGCACTCAAATGCTGATAGAAAACGGGTGCAAAGGAGTGATTTACAGCGACAGTATCTTCGCAGGCACAGGTGCAGTGGATTGCAATGGCTCTGTGCCATTTTCATCCTATGGCATCGCCAAGAAAAAAGTTGGAGACCTCGTATCGCAACGCTGTTCTGAGGCAGGACTTCTCTTTTGGCGTCAGGTCATTCCCAATCCGATCGGACCTTTCGATAATTTCAAACTGCTCCAATATGTATTTGAACGCTGGTCAAATGGCCAGACACCCGTCATCACCACACCTGATTTAGTCAGGGACAACATACCTGTTGTATTGCTGGCCAAAGACTATCTGAGGCTTATCGAAGAGATTCGCTTGGGTCAAGGGGGTATTTCAAACCCTTCAGGATGGGCGTGCACAGTCAAAGATTTGGTCAACCGAGCCGCCGCTGAATGGAGATTACAGACCGCCCAAGTAACCCCCATTCGGCTTGAGCCACAATGCACTCAGCAACCCCAAACACTCGTGAACACCGATCCCATCTGGGATCGCAACCCAAACTGGTCTGAACGTCCATTCTGGTCTTCAGTAATGGCAGAACATCTCCCCAATTCACATCTTGTCATACAACGCAAATCAGGTCCCTATTTGAAATAAAAGCAAAAAGCAAAGAAGCCCTCAGATAACTGAAGGCTTCCGTAACATAACCGTTGTGCTATTAGTTACGAGAACAGCTGATGGTATATGGGGTTGAACAATTTTCACCTGCAAGGCTGGTGACGACAACCTTGTAAATGCCATCGTCATTGATGCCATAAGTGGCATTGTCCCATACAAAACTTTCGTCACCACCAAAGCTTTGCTGATCCATAGAACCTTCATAGTTGCCGCTCGGATTGTAGACATCAACAAGAATGTCAACACCAGGAGGTGCAGTGATGGTGCAGTAAAACTCATCGTCATCAGGTGGCAAGAAGTCTGACACATCTTCGAAGTAGAAAGTGAACGCATCTTCATCGAGCGGATCGTAGAAGTATCCGGTACCACTCACAGTGTCAGAGCTATTGACCAAAGAACCAATGTCAACAGGTGAGCTAAAATCTGTGGGTTCTTGAGTGTCTACACTGCTGATAAAGCCAATGTTGGGATCACTGTCGTCGCAGTCACTGACTGAGTCAATGCCATCTTCATCAACATCCAATCGAGGTCCACAGTCTCCACAGTCAGTACCGAGATCACAATAGCTGTAATCTGAGTTGGTACCACCGTCATCGCAGTCACCATCATTGGCATATTGACAGGTGTCTAGACAGACCACAGTGGCATCTACCCCATCACAGTCTTGATCGATTCCGTCATTGGTGATTTCAGGGGCACCTGGATAGGTGGTTGACTCGGTGTCGTCACAATCCAAAACAAGAGTGGTGTCCAGCGGAATCGTTCCTTCGTCGTCATAAAAGCCATCGCCATCGGCGTCGTTCCGTGCACCACAGTCTGAACAGTCTGTTCCGAAGTCACAAAAATTGTAGTCCGCAGATGGGCCCCCATCATCACAGTC
>JAYYJC010000404.1:0-3152 GCA_036146655.1 Myxococcota bacterium
TTGCGAAGCCTAGATTTGTGGGTCTGACCATCCCAAAACAGGGCCTGTTCAGGGGCGCCTAAATCAACCAAAGGACCATATAGATTTTCAATAACTTCACGGTTACGGACTCTAAAAATTCCATGTGTTGGGTCATTTAGGGTGACATCTTTGTCGAGATCTAAATAAAGACTTACTTCATGGCCTGCTTCAATGGCAAGAAGAGCCGCATGCAGTGAATTAATTTGAGTACCAATGATACAATAGTGCATGGGGTTATTCTATACCAGTCTTGAGCAATAGCCAATCAATACCTCTCTAGTGAGCAACCGATGTCTTACCGAAATCCCACACCGACCGTTGATATTATCATCCACAAGGATGGAAAAATACTTTTAATAAAACGCAAAAACCCCCCTTTTGGATGGGCTCTCCCAGGCGGATTTGTTGATGAAGGAGAAACAGTGGAACAAGCTGCAATCAGAGAGGCAAAAGAAGAGACAGGTCTGGATGTTCAACTTGAAACACTTCTTTATGTGTATTCTGACCCTCGCCGTGACATGCGTCAACATACTCTAAGCATTGTGTTTACAGCAAGTTCAAATGGCACTCCTGTGGCAGCAGATGATGCAACAGACCTCGGATATTATTCGTTTAAAGAACTTCCTAAACTCGCCTTTGATCATGCCGAAATAGTTGCGGATTACAAAGTATTTCTAGAAAGTGGGAATAGGCCTCACCCCAAAGTATAAATGGCAATACAACTGTCACCGTACCGAGAGTGACGGCGAAGATGAAAACCGTTTGAAGGCTCTGGTACCTTCCACTTATTGTGAAATTCAATCACCAGTCTATCCGTGCTGAACAATGCCATTTGTTCCAACCAATGCTGTGGATTGTCATCATAGGGAGGGTCAAGAAATACATCTTGCCACTGTCTCATCTGAAGCACCTTTGGAACTGGTTTAGATAAGACCTCGATATTTGCACCAAGAACTTCAATTGTTTTCCTAATTTGAGAGGCTGTTCTGAAATCCTTTTCGCAGACCGTTGATTGGGCTCCCCGTGAGTAGGCCTCAATGCCCATTATTCCAGAGCCTCCAAAAGCATCAAGGAAAGTTCGACCATCAAGGCTTTGACCCAGCATTGAAAACAGTGCTTCCCTGACCCGAGAAGAAGTCGGTCTCACACTCGGATGCTTTCTAAATTGCACCACACGGCCTTTGAAGTGACCACCTGTAATTTTCACTATTCCACCCAAAATACGATCCAAAGTTGATGTGTATAACCCTGAATATAGATTTGTATTGTTCTATATCACGGTCGGTTCAGTCCATAAGGTCTGAGTAGCTTCCATTTGATAAATAAATCTATGGCTTTATGAGGACAATAACTTACCAATTGAAGTCTTTGCTTGAAAGAATAATCTCAACACATTAAAGTAAGGCACGCACGAGTCCGAGGGCTCAAGCCCTTCCATTTAGGAGTCAAAATGAAGAAAATCATACGTTCATTGGTGTTTATTGCCCCAATTGTAGCTATGGCAGCTTATGCATTGGGCTCTCAATCCGATGTACAAGCCAGTGACAGTGCAACTGTGACTGATGCATATGACAATGATGTTTTTCCAAGGGATCTCAAATACCTATTTCCCCCTCCCGTACCAGTCTTCAGTGACCCGGAACGCAGTTTTGAAAATGAGCGCGTTGCTTATGGTGCAGTTCAAGAGAGTGAAGAACTCGAACAACCAATCAACTATTCTCACAAGCTTCATGCGGGCGAACTTCAGATTGAGTGTCAGTACTGTCATACCTATGCACGGAGATCTATCCATGCAGGTATCCCTTCATCGCAGATTTGTATGAATTGTCATGGTGAAGACCCAACCAGCGGGAAGCTAAAAGTGTCTGTTGAAGGACGGGAAGACTTGCTTCCTCTGCTTGGCTTCCATTACGGACAAGACAAAGCCAAATCACTCGTTGGCTCAGATTACGCAGACAAAATACCAGCAACAGTTAGTACAGCTGCTGGTGAAGTGGATGTTGAAAAGGGACCTATACCTTGGGTTAAAGTTCACGACATCCCTGACTTTGTTTATTTCTCTCACAAGCGCCATGTCAAGGCTGGAGTTCTTTGTCAAGAATGCCATGGAGAGGTTCAAGACGACATGACTGTTGGACGCCGAGTAAGCGAGTTGACAATGGGATGGTGTTTGACCTGCCATGAATCACATCCGTCAATACAAGAAAACTACTGTGGCACCGACTCAACTGAAGAATGTGCTGAAGCAAGTCTCCGTCGAGCAGAAATCAAAGACTGCTGGACTTGTCACAAATAAACGAAATAAACGAATCTTAAAATCTTTGGAGTACCAAAAATCATGAAACGAAGAGATTTTTTAAGAACCATCGGTATATCATCGACTGCGACAGCAGCTGCATGTAGTGTCGACCCACTTCACTGGGATCCGATGGTACCTATGGAAAAAGCCTATCCTTACCTTATTCAGCCTGAGCAAGTGCTTCCGGGTGTTTCGTCTTTTTACGCCACACAGTGTGGTCAGTGTGACGCTGGTTGTGGGGTGGTAGCGCGTGTCCGTGAAGGCCGCGTTGTCAAGCTAGAAGGCAATGACTTGCATCCACTAAACAAGGGCAGACTATGTTCTAACGGACAATCTGCAATTCTTGACAGTTACTCTGCTGACCGATTTGAGGGTCCATTAAAGGGAGGAGCTTCTGTTGAATGGAGCAGTGTTGTCGAAGAACTTGGTCAATCGATTCAATCAAATGCCGGAAAGGTTCTTTGGGTAGGCCGCTATCGTTCGAATGCTTCTGAAGCCATTGTCCAACAGTTTGCTAAGGTAAACCAAATGGATGTGATGTTCTGGGAACCAGATGGAAGCGATGCAATGCTGTCCGCTACCAAACAGGTATTCGGTGAGACTTATTTACCAATTTATAATTTGGATGAAGCTGAAGTCATACTTTCATTTGGCATGGATTATCTCGGTGTAGAAGGCTCTGTTGAAACACACAATGGTTGGGCCAACTCGCGTTCACCAGATAATGGCGTTGTATCCAAGACCTGGACAATTGGCCCAAGAATAGGAGCCACTGAAGCAAACACCGACAAACACATTCGTTGTAAAATTGGAACAGAATCACGTCTTGCCC
>JAYYJC010000405.1:0-10000 GCA_036146655.1 Myxococcota bacterium
GACTGGCGGGGGTGGGGTTTCCGCTTCTCCTTGGCGTCTGACTATGTATTTATTCTTTGAGCTCATTCGTACCTCAATTTTGAAATGGTGGAGTTATTAATTCACTTTTGCTGGATTGGGAATTCAATTTGTCTTGACAAAGTATAAATGTGTGATCATACTGCGCGCATTTGGTGGGAGGCCATTGTGTCAATAGATCGTCTATTAGCACCCTACAATTATCAATTGCCTGAGACGCAGATCGCTCGATATCCGCTTGAAAAGCGGCACAGTTCTCGCTTGCTCTGTTTGCTCCCGGAGCAAGTAGACAGCCATGTAGAGCGCTTGTCTGATCATTTGAATGAAGGAGATCTACTGGTTTTCAATAACACTCAGGTCATGTCTGCACGGTGCCAAATGCGCCGGCAAACGGGTGGGAAGGTAGAGCTTTTAATGTGTGAATTGCTTGATGAAAAAAATGTGAAGTTGCTTGCAAAACCCTCACGAAAGCTCCGGGAAGGAGAAATATTAGAAACTCAAATAACATCAGGTTTACAGGTTCAGTTGATGCGGCTGCTCGGTGAAGGCCTTTGGATTGCCCGTTGTTTTCCTTCTGCTCAAGCTGTCATGGATGGTGTTGGTGAAATACCGATTCCACCTTACTTCCAAAGAGATGCCACACATGAAGACCGAGAAAGATACCAAACCATTTATGCAAAAGCTCAAGGAGCTGTCGCTGCGCCAACTGCTGGGTTGCACTTTTCTGAGACACTTTTTGAGCGCCTCGAACAAAAGGGCATCGGTCGAGCATTTTTGACGCTTCATGTGGGAATTGGCACATTTCGTAACTTGAGAGAAAGTGACATCGAAGCTGGAAAGCTACACTCTGAAAGATACATATTGGATCCAATCAATGCCGAAAAAATCCGCCAAGTACAGAATACCGGAGGTCGGATTATTGCTGTGGGTACCACCAGTACACGATGTCTGGAAAGCATTGCGTTGAAGCATGGTGAAATAAGACAAGATTCAGGGTCAACAAGGCTCTTTATACGTGATTCTTTTTCATTTCAGGTTATAGATGGCCTCCTAACCAACTTCCACCTACCAATGAGTTCTTTGTTGATGTTGGTCTGCGCCTTCGGAGGTCATCAAGCTGTCATGTCTGCCTACAGGCACGCAGTGTCCTCTGGTTACCGCTTCTACAGTTACGGTGATGCCATGCTCCTTACAACTCGGTAATCCAGATGTCAGCGCTCTCTTTTGATTTGAAATCTACAGCAGGTCAGGCTCGTACAGGGGTTTTGAAGACTCCACATGGCGATGTGCCTACACCCGCCTTCATGCCTGTGGGCACCTATGGCACAGTAAAGGCAATGACTCCTCAAAATCTCAAAGACATCGGGGCTTCAATTGTTCTTTCCAATACCTTTCATTTATGGGTGAGGCCAGGTCATCAAACCATCCAAGAACTTGGTGGACTTCATACATTCATGGGATGGGATGGTCCAATCTTGACTGACTCAGGCGGTTTTCAAGTTTTTTCACTCAGTGAGTTTACAAAGATAAGCGAAGAAGGTGTTCGATTTAGAACTCCACTGGATGGCCAGTACCGAATGCTCACACCTGAAGTTTGTATTGAGATCCAAGAGGCACTCGGGGTGGACATGGCAATGGCTTTCGATGAATGTATCCCTTGGCCTGCTGAAAAAAAGGTGGTGTCATTATCTACAGCACGGACAACCCGCTGGTTGAAGAGGTGCATGGTTGCTAGAAAAAATCATGAAACCACCGCACTATTGGGGATTGTGCAAGGTGGTTTTTATGAAGACCTTCGCATTGAACATGCTCAAGAAATCTCTGAACTCGATTTAGATGCATATGCCATTGGTGGTCTTTCAGTCGGGGAACCCACTGAGCAGCTATTAGAAATGGTTTCTGTGACAACCCCTCACTTACCGAAACACAAGATTCGCTATCTCATGGGCGTAGGAACACCAATGAACTTGGTCGATGCTGTCATGCGTGGTGTCGATATTTTTGACTGCGTATTGCCCACTCGAAATGCTCGGAATGGTAAGATTTATACGCACTTTGGTGTGATAAATATTAAAAATTCACGATATTCCAAAGATGAATCGCCCCTAGATCCCCTCTGTTCGTGTTATACCTGTTCGTCGTTTTCTAGGGCTTACTTGAGACATCTGTTTGTCTGTAATGAAATCCTGGGCTCACACCTTCTAACTTTACACAATCTCTTTCTCTATCAAAAGCTGATGTCAAACCTACGCATTGCCATCAAATCAGGAGAAGATGCGGTTTATGAAGTAAAAAGGGAAGTGGCCAACTGGATGAAGCCTCTCCCAAAATCGGAGCTTTCTGCATGATCCCCAACACCCATTTTCAATCGATGCTTGCCCAAGCCACTGCCCAGCAGCCTTCAATTATAGAAGCCCTTTTGGGTATGGCTCCATTATTTATAATGATCATGGCCGTATTTTATTTCTTGTATCAACGCCCCATGCAAAAAGAACAAGATTCTTACCAGAAAATGCTTAAAAGTCTATTGAAAGGTGATCCGGTTGTTACTGTGGGCGGGATACATGGCGAAATAGGTGAAGTTCATGACAAAACCATCTCACTGATAATTGCAAAAAATACCACAATTGTCATTTCAAAGACTTCCATCAAATCAAAGCTTAATACTCAAGAGAAGGAGTGACCATGAGCGGTCCACTCAGAGCAAAGATGCTCATTATTTTAGGTGTTTTATTGTGGGGGGTCTACTCCCTTATCCCCACATTCTTAGACGAAACTGCAGAAGAAAAACTTGCTCGGCAAGCACAAGAAGCCGATTCAGGACCAATCGTTGATGACACGGAGCGCCTTCCCGAGGCAGCCAATTTACCTCCTGATCTCCGATTTCAAGTCTTGAGTGCACTGCCTGATTGTCGAACTGCATGCAAAAGTTATGACTCGAACCCGAGTGGTTACGAATGGGTGCGTGAATATTATACTGGCGATGGTCAAACTGCTCGGGAGCGTTGTGCTCAAAATGCCATTGTGGCAGATGAGAGAGAAGCGTGTGGTGTTGAAGCTTTGACAGCATGTACCAAAGCATGTACCGAAGATCCTGCGGGAGGTCATTCTGATGGGGAATGCGCACAAGCTTGCCTTGATCTCAACAATGAGCTTCCAACAGCGCCAGATTGGATTTTACAATACTATGCCGATACGGTCAACAGCACTTTTAACACATGCATTGGTACAAAATCGCAAGATTACTTCGAAACCGAAACCTGTGTGAATCAACACCACTCAGCGTGCATTTCATCTTGCCAAACTGCAAACGAAGAAGAACTCCCATTCTGGGCATCAACGGTTCTTGCGGTTTACCCAAGTGCAAGACTATCACTTGGTCTTGACCTTCAAGGAGGAATCGATCTGGATCTTGATGTTGAGATTGAAGAAGCAATTGTTTCTTCTGTGCAGCGTGATCTGGCAAGTATCCGTGAGTTTGCCGAGGAGGATGATGTTCAACTGGTGGATGTGCGCCGGTCGCCAGGCGAAGCAGTCGTTCTTCTACAGCCAAGCGAAGGACAAACATTGGGAAGTATTGAAGCCTTCTTGACAAAGAGATTCCAAGATTCATCTCCTTCTGGTGTCTTTGACAAGTATGCCTACACTGAAACGAAGTCGATCGATGTAGATGGTCAATCTGCAGAATTTTATGCCTTTGCAGTTAGTGATGATGCCCGCGAGATGATTGCAACCCGTTCAATTGAACAAGCACTTGAAACACTGCGCTCTCGGATTGATGAGACGGGTGTAAAAGAACCATCCATTGTTTTAAAGGGTGGCTCTCGCATTAATGTTCAGTTGCCTGGTGTAGACGATGTGACTCAAGCCATGGCAGCCATCGGAACTGCCGCTGTTCTCGAGTTTATGATGGTTGACGAAGACACCATGAAGAATCCCCGTGACCTTGAAAGAGCGCTTTTAGATGCGGAAAAGACACTTGAAAGCTCAGACTACATTGACGATGGTTTTTTGTCTGACCATCTTGTTCGCAACAACTCTATTCCGGTTGGTTCTCGTTTGATGTGGGAATACCGTGAGTTGCCCGAGGGTGGTAAAGAACGAACTCAATATTATGTGGTCCAAGATGAAGTCATCTTAACTGGTGATGACATCAACGACGCCAGCGTTTCGGTTAATCAATACAATGAACCGTATGTTGCAATGGAGTTCAAACCCCGTGGCGCTCAGGTTTTTGAAGAGGTGACTGGAGCCAATATTGGACGTCGTTTTGCTATTGTACTCGACAAAGAAGTCCGTTCAGCGCCTGTCATTCGTTCACGGATTGCAGGTGGCCGTGCCTCAATTGAGATGGGCGTTGGGGATTACCAAATGGCTTTGCAGGAAGCCAATGTGTTGTCTCTTGTCCTTCGAACCGGCGCACTGCCTGCGCCCGTCACCGTTGGAAAGGTTCGCACTGTAGGAGCTTCATTGGGTGCCGACGCCATCAGTGCAGGTAAACGCGCTACTGTCCTCGGATTCGGGATTGTACTGGCATTTATGTTCTTTATTTATCGCGGCGCTGGGCTTGTTTCATGGGCAGCGTTGGGGATTAACATCGTCTTGGTGATGGCATTATTGGCAACTGTAGGCGCCACATTGACACTTCCAGGTATTGCTGGGATTGCCCTTACGATTGGTATGGCTGTGGACTGCAACATTATTATTTACGAACGCATTCGAGAAGAACGAAACTTTTTGAAGAATGACAAACAAGCCGTTTCCATTGGTTTTGATAAAGCATTGGTGGCGGTCGTAGATGCCAATATCACCACCTTTATTGCTGGGGTTGTACTTTACACCTACGGTACTGGTCCCATCAAGGGCTTTGCTGTGACCCTGATGATTGGTATTGTCACCACTTTATTTACAGGTGTATTTGTTTCACGTGCGTTGATTGAGTTCATGATTCGCAAGCCCAGCGCAAAGCTGTCGATTTAGGAGAAGTCATGGCTAAAAGGACAAGAAAGGAGAATAAGATTAACTTTGTCGGTCTGCGCAAGCTGGCTGCCATGATGTCTTTCACATTGGTGTTTGGCTCATTGTTACTCTTCTTCTTACGTGGCCCGACTTGGGGAATTGACTTCACCGGTGGAACTGAGCTTCATCTTAAGTTTGAAACTCAGACCGACATTGATCAAGTGCGCGTTGCACTTGAGGCACAAGGCTTATCAGGTGATGCCGTTCAACAAATTGGAGGCGTAGAAGACTACGAATTTGTTATTCGTATTCAAGATCCTGATTTTGGTGCCGACGGGCTCCAAACTGAAGTTGAGAATGCACTCCAAGCCACATTTGGTGATGGATGGATTCAGGAAAGCACATTTGACTCTCAAGTTGGTGCACGGCTTGTGATTAGATACGACTCCGCTCAACCCACCCCATTCGCCAATATTCAGCAGGCTCTGGCTGTGGTACAAGGCGCACAAGTTCAGGTGGCACCTGACGACAATACTTTCTATGTCAAGTTGCCTGGCTTGAGCACAAAGATTTCCGATACCCTTCGTGAAAGTCTTGCTGAAAACCCCTTTGTGGTGCTACAAACTGACTCCGTTGGGCCTAAGGTAGGTGAAGAGCTCAAAACACAGGGATTGGTATCGATTCTTGCAACTTTGGCGCTTATTCTCGTATATGTGTCCATCCGATTTAACTTAACATTTGCTCCAGGTGCCGTATTGGCTTTGTTCCATGATGTCATCATCGTCATTGGATTGTTCATTATTCTAGATATTTTGGGTTGGACTCACGAGTTCAACCTACCGATGGTTGGAGCGCTCTTAACGATTATCGGGTACTCACTGAATGATACCATTGTAATTTATGACCGAATTCGTGAGAATATGATCAAATATCGCCGTGAAGACACAGCAGCTTTGATCAATGACTCCATCAATGACACGCTTGCTTGAACAGTTTCGACTTCTGTTACGACATTTTTTGCAATGACCGCATTTTTGATATTTGGTGGGCCTGTTATCCAAACTTTCGCTCTCGCCATTGTTCTTGGTGTTGTTGTCGGAACTTATTCAACCATTTATGTAGCATCGCCGACCATTTTAATAATGGAAGACCTTCAACCGTTCTTGGGCCGTATCTTCTCCCCATTGGCTTCCAATGAAGAAGAAACGGAAGCCGTTGCAGGTGCGGAGTAGTTAATTTACGATGACAAAATCGGAACTCATTGCCGCTGTTGCTCAGCACAATCATATTCCACTTGCGACGGCTGACAAAATGGTCAACCTCTTATTAAAAAGCTGTACAAAACAACTTTCTAATGGTGGTCGTATCGAGCTGAGGGGTTTTGGAAGTTTATTTTGCAAATCCTATGACAGCTATACGGGACGCAATCCAAAAACTGGAGAGCTTACAGTGGTATCTGCCAAAAGACGAGTGCGTTTCAGAATGTCCGAACTCCTCTTTCAGCGCATCAACTCAGATTTATAGAGAGACCCTATGAACTCAGAACTTAGACGAACAGGCCGGCATACTTTTGTTTTGGATACGAATGTATTGTTATTCGATCCAAATGCAATCCAAGTCTTTGACGAACACGATTTGATGATCCCAATTGTTGTAATTGAAGAAATCGATCGCTTTAAGAAAGAAATGTCCGAGGTGGGACGCAATGCGCGTACATTCTCTCGTTTAATTGACGAACTGCGTTTAAAAGGGTCTCTTTCAGAAGGGGTTGAACTCGCTGGTGGTGGAAAGATCTGGATTGAGTTGGTTGACTCACAGCAGGAGTTGCCAGAAGGGTTGACCGTTCAAAGTAACGACAACCACATTTTGCAAATGGCTTATCATCATGCCAAAAGTTACAATGAGGGTGAAGTAATCTTGGTGAGCCGTGACATCAATATGCGGATTAAGGCTGATGCCATTGGCTTACTTGCTGAGGATTATGCCAATGCCCATGTCAGCACTGAAGGCATATACACAGGGGTTCACACCGAAGATGTTCCGTCTGATGTTATTCAAGACATTTATGCCAAAGGTGCAGTCGAGCCGATAGAGTACCCTTTGTATCCGAATCAATTCGTCTGTTTTCGAAATGAAAATAATCCCAAGCAAGGTGGTCTCACACGGTGGAAGCCCAGCCAGCGTCAACTTGTGAAGGTCGACGACCGCCGTGAAGGTGTTTGGGGGATTCGCGCACGCAACAAAGAGCAAGTATTCGCACTTGATTTGCTTCTTGACCCAGATATCTCAGTCGTAACCATCACGGGTATGGCTGGGACTGGTAAAACTTTGTTGGCGATGGCAGCTGGCCTTAAACTTGTTGCGGATGAAGCTAAGTTTCGGCGTCTCGTTGTTTCGCGGCCCATCTTTCCATTGGGGCGTGACATTGGGTTTTTGCCAGGTGATATCTCCGCAAAACTCAATCCTTGGATGCAGCCCATTTTTGATAATCTCGAGTTTCTTCTCGGCGAGCGGTCGGATCATCGATTACCGCCATCATATGAGTCTTTTATTGAGCAGGGTATAATTGAAGTGGAGCCGTTGACCTATATCCGTGGTCGTTCCATTGCGCGTCAGTATTTTATAGTTGACGAAGCTCAGAACCTCACACCTCACGAAGTCAAAACGGTGATTTCAAGAGCGGGAGAGGGAACGAAGGTTATCCTCACTGGTGACCCCAATCAAATTGATAATCCCTACATTGACGCTACGTCCAATGGCTTGAGCTATGTCGTGGAGCGGTTTAAGGAATCCGATGTGGCAGGACACATTCAGTTGAACAAAGGCGAACGCTCAAAACTTGCTGAGCTCGCTGCGAAGTTGCTGTAGGTTATGTCCATGGGGTTTGAACAGCTTGAAGGTCGTAATGTCGTAATTGAAGCGCTTCGACGGGGACGCCGTACCGTTCGACAAATTATGATCGATCAGCGAGCTAAGCCAGATCGCAAGCTCGATGAGATACAAAGGCTTGCCAAAAACAAAAATATTAAATTGTCATTCGTGGACCGAAATAAACTTGATAAATTGGCTGTTGGTGGTGTTCACAATGGTGTGATTGCAAAAGCCGAACCTCTGCCGGAGATGACCACTCAACAACTCATTGACGAGATTTTTGATCGGGGAGAGTTCCCATTTCTCGTGTTGGCAGATGAGATTCAATATGAGCAGAATCTCGGTGCGATCATGCGTTCGGCATTGGGCGCAGGTGTGCACGGAGTGATTGTACCGCACCGAAGAGGGGCAAGTATCTCTCCTGTTGTCAACCGCGTGTCGATGGGTGGCGCAGAAGCCGTACCGCTTATTCGAGAAGGTCTCTCCTCTGCTTTAAAGCAAATCAAAAAAGCGGGCATTCCCATCGTCGGTGCAGACATGGGAGGAAAAGCGCTGTGGGAAACCCCAATGAAAGGTGCCCTTGCATTAATTCTCGGTGGTGAGTCAAAAGGGCTCAGTCCGACACTCAAAAAGAAGTGTCAGCACATCGTGTCTGTGCCTCTTAAAGGTGATTTGGAATCACTTAATGTCAGTGTCACTGCGGGTATATTGATGTTCGAAAAATATCGACAGGACCGTTTATTGAGTGATTAATAAGGACCGATGAATTATTTTTCTGCTGTTTTACTGGTGGCCATTTTGGTCTTTATACATGAATTTGGCCATTTTATTGTGGCCAAATGGTGTGGGGTTCATGTTCAAGTTCTCTCACTTGGTTACGGTCGCCGGTTGTTTGGTTTCCAATTTAGAGGAACGGACTACCGCATTTCTCTTTTCCCGCTTGGGGGCTATGTTCGTATGTCTGGTGCAGATCCTTTTGGCGAAGGGTACGAAGACGATCAGGTCCTTGAGGATCCTCAGCAGGCCTTTATGCGAAAGCCCGTATGGAAGCGATTGTGCATTGTGGCTGCCGGTCCAGCGTTCAACTTAATACTTCCAGTTGTCGCCTTTACTCTTTTGTTTATGGGTGGAGAGCCTCAACCGGTGCCTCAACTCGGAGGCGTAGTTACCAACAGCACTGCCGAACAAGCGGGCCTTCGGCCGCATGATCGGATTGTTGCAGTGGATGGCTCGCCGGTTCAAACCTGGGGTCAATTGGTTGAACTCCTAGACAACCGTCCCGACGCAAATCAGTTGACCGTTGTGCGTCAAACGCAGCAATTTGAGGTTGAAATTGAAGGGTTAAAGCCACTCGATTTGAAGTTTCTTCGACCAGCGGCTATCATTGGGGTGGACAACCCCAGGTCCCCTGCAGCTCAAGCTGGTCTTAAAACTGGAGACGAGATTCTTGAAGTCGATGGCTTGGCCATCCGTGACTTTTATGACCTTCAATCCGCTTTTCAAACAGGACAGTCTCATCGTCTCACCGTAAATCGAGATGGAAGTCAGTTGTCGTTGACCATCCAAAACAACAATGGCTGGTCACCTGAACATGCACATGACTCATGGCATGGAGTCAATCAGGCGATTGGAATTTTGCCAGCAACCATTTTTGTGGCGGCTGTTAGTGATAACTTAGACTTAGATACTTCAGCTTGGTTTGTGGGCGATAGCACTGTTGCCCCAGCATACAAAGCAGGCATTGAGCCAGGCGATCGATTGCTGACACTAGACAATCAACCCATTTACAGTTGGGCGGATGTCTTAAATGCAGTTGAAGGTGCAATGATAGGTGAAGGAGAAAACGCTCAGGTCAAGCCTTTAAGTCTCGAAATAGTCCGAAATGGGGAACGGTTAACTAAGGAAATATCACCTGTCATCATCAGGGATACATATGTCACCGGAGAATACCGTTACCGTCCATTGATGGGCATCTTACGGTCTGGTGATTTTGTCGAGCCTCCAATGGAGCCATACTATTACGGTTTGTCATCTGCACTTACCAAAGCGGTCTCAGACACAGCAATTATATCCGGTTTAATTGTTCAGCAGATTGGTAAACTCGTGACCGGTCAGGCTGCAGTTGAAAAATCCATTGGAGGTCCGGTTGAAA
>JAYYJC010000406.1:0-19169 GCA_036146655.1 Myxococcota bacterium
TCTTCCGCCAGGCATCAAAAGCTGCTGAGGAAGGATTGTTCCGGTGGTTTCGGATGATGGCCATGCTGTCTATTTCTTTGGGCATTGTTAATCTCTTGCCTATTCCAGTATTGGATGGCGGACAGATTTTATTTTATTCCATCGAAGGGATTCGCGGCCGTCCGCTTTCCCTCAGAGTCAGAGAACTTGCACAACAGGCCGGTGTTCTATTTTTGGTCTTTTTGATGCTCCTGGTAATGGTCTTTGACATTAGTCGATTGTTCGGGGCGGGTTGATGAATGTACTTGCCATTGATACCGCAGGGCCTGTGGCGTCTGTGGCTTGGGTAGGAGAACATGGAGAGCACCAAGTGGAACGTCGTGGCGTTCGCAATGCTGATTCTTGGTTGATGCCCCAAATCTCTGAATTTTTGAAACAGCCTGTTGATGCCATTGCTGTTTCAATCGGTCCTGGTGCATTCACAAGCTTGAGAGTTGGAGTGGCGATGGCGCTCGGAATCGCAGAGTCTCGACACTTACCCGTCTTTCCCATATCGTCCTTAATGGCGAGGGCTGCACTCATTTCAAGCTCGCGAACCCTTGCATTGCTCGATGCTCGGAAGCAGAGGCTGTACGGGCAGTTGTTTGATACCAGCGAGGCACTGCCAAAGCCGTTGACAGATGCCACAGACTCAGATTTGGTAGAACTTTTGCCTCAGAAGAAATGCATTGCTATTGGTGAAGGGGCCCTTGTCTACGCTGACAGTTTGCCGCCTCATATTCGTTTGGCAACTGGCGCTGACAGAGGAGCAGCACTCTCTGTAGCCAAGTTGGCTCGTTTGGGAGCAGTTCAAGCCTGCGATGCCGCAGAAATACAATTACATTACATTCGTCCACCGGATGCGGTCCCCCCAAAGTCTTTGGGGGTGCCGGTCGGAACACCTGCTGGGGGAGATTATGGGATTTGAACCTGATTCTGAAAATGGCATCGGCGTCGCCATCATTGGTGCCAATGGCAATGTTGGGAGATTACTGCTTGAAGAACTCATTCATGCGCCATTTCCGGTGTCTCACATTCGACTGCTTGGCAATCCAATTAAAGGCCTTCAACGGATCAATATTGAAGGCCACGATTTCCCAATTCATCCATGGCGTGAAGACATCAGTGACAATCCACAACTTGAAGGCGTGGATCTAGTGTACTTAGCAGCGCCTGCTTCTGTTTCAAAAGACATTGGAGCAGGTTTGCGCTCTGAGGGGATTGCCTGTATTGATTTCAGTGGCTCTGACAGCACCTGGGGGTGGGCATTGTCAGGTGTTAATGTCAATTGGGAAGCCTTTCGAGAACACAGATATCTGGCCATTCCCGGTTCTGCATCTACACTTTGGGCACATGTGATGGCTTCACTCATACCATTGGGAGCGGCTGCTGGTCGGGCAACTTTTTTAATGCCGGCGTCTATTGCAGGTGCACAAGGTGCATCTGAGCTTTCAGAGCAAGTTGTCGCACTGTTTAATACCAAGTCACCGCCAAGAAAAGTGTTCGACAATGGATTGGCATTTGATGTGCTTCCGTCTTGGGGACCTTCAAAAGGCGGCTGGACTCAACTAGAAGCAAGTATTGCAGTCGAGTTGGCCAATGTTCTTGGTACACACCCCTCACGGTTTATCAGCACGGTCAATATTGTTCCGACCTTTTCTGGATTGAGTGTGTCATTGCACATTTCTTTTGAAGGGTCTGTGGAGCTTGAGGCGGTTGAAAATGCACTGGAGCAGTCTCGGATCCTAGAGCTCGAAGAGCCGTTGCTAGGACCTCAGCATTGGATTGGGATGAACAGAATTGGTGTCGGACGCCTGCGTCTCGATCCACTTGGAGATGGCATTCATCTATGGGCAACAGCTGATGAAATTCGAGCATTGGGCGTCCGAAATGCCCTTTCACTGCTTTCGACAATGCACAGTCAGCAGTTACTGTAGAAGGAATTATTGATGTTTTGGATGGTTTTGATTCATATGGCAACCGCCAATCGACTGGCTTATACGGAGTCGGTTGGAACAGCCATTCTGGATGTCGTTCAATCTCAAAATGGACGAAAAGTTGCCCTATTGGAAAGTGGTTCCAGTGCTGTTTTGGAATTGTCAACACTGGATTGGGCCTATGAGTCATGGGCCCCCTGTACAGGCGTTGGTGGCATTGTGTATGTTGAAAATAAACTGTATGCCGGCTGCGCCGATGGACAAATTAAAGTTTTTGGTAACCAGAGCAGTGAAGCGGGGAATGATTTATCGATTGACGGAGGAGCTGTTCTGTCACTCAATCACAAAGACGGCGTCCTGTATGTGCTTGCCGAAAATCCCAATGGGGGAAATCCGAGAGTTCATGCATTGGAACTCGCCAGTGGAACGGAACGGTCGGGTGGTTATCCATCTACTTTGGGATACTCTGCTTTTGAAGATGCTGATATTGTGGGAAATTTTTTAATTGTTACCCAGTCCGGAAATGCTGTTTCCAAAGTCGATTTGGCTTCAGGTGGTGCAACGAGAAATAACAATCAGGGGCCCACTGCTGTGAAACTTGGAGATGTGCTACCAGAAAGCAATGCTTCAAATGCACTTATAGCAGCTGGGACAGGTGGCTTAATCCGATTTTTGTTAGCCACAAACGATACCCAATATGCACTTGGAAATAGTTTTTTCAATGACGCTTCAGCAGTCGTCAGTAACGGAAATTCTTTGTGGGTTCATGATGCTGGTGCGAATCGCTTTAGACGGTTTGATTACAGTGGTGGTGCTACTGTAGGTGGAACAGAACTTGAGCAGATTGCAACCGATGAAATTGGCGCAGTGATGGAAATGACTTGGGTAGGGGACTACATTGTGGCTGGAACACTTGACGGTGAACTTGTTATTATTACCGATGCACCGTGGGTAGATGCAGGCAGTGCTTCCCCATCGATGAATGGGCAAGGCGACGAGTTCACTTTTTCCTTTTCCGCTGACACTGCTGGGGAATATACCATTCGTTTGGGGGCAACTGATAATGGAAGCGGACAAGTTGTTGCATCCGGTTCAATCGAAGCACAAGCCGATGAAACTGTAAACTTGACTGTTGATGGACGGTATTCTGAAGGTGACAATCTTTTGCGAATTGTGGTCGACGATGGTCAAAACAGTGGACATGATACTGTCACTGTTGGGGTTGACAATCCGCCAGGAACTGTCACACTCAATGAGCGCAGCATTGGATTTGGCTCTGAACAGTTGACACTTGACTTTGCTGGGATTTCAGACAGTGATGTGTCTTCTTATGTGATCTTTATCTCCGAAGAATCCTTTACTGCAGCAGATTATCCCACTGGTGGTCCAGAATTTTCAGCCATTCCAAAATCTGAACGAACCATTTCAGCCATTCCGAATGAAGATTATCGGGTGACTTTATCCCCTTTGCAGAACGGGGTGCGTTATTATATAGGCGTGCGTGCCTATGATGAAGGAGGCCTTGAGAGCGTCATGTCAAATATTGTGTCAGCCATACCCAAAGAAACCTTATCGGCTTCGGAACTTACCGGCGAAGAAGGTGGATATTGTGGATCGAATTTACCAATGGGCTGGGGTCTATTGTCACTTGCAAGCCTTGCAATTGTGCGTCGCCGCAGAATGTGGGGGGGCGCTGCACTGCTCCTGTGTGGCATTACTCCAATGAATGCAGAGGCATCTGCACTTTTCACAAGTGAGAAGGAACCGGTTTTACGACAATCTTTCGACATACGCTACGGACCCATTGCATTTGAGTCTCAGGCCATAAACGAAGTTTTCACCGTCAACGATCATCAAATCCTGTTCGCCGATTTGGGATGGTCTGTATATAATATTTTAGAAGTGACCGCTGGCGCTGGATTTCTTCAAGAAATGGGATGGTTACTCAGTGAAGACGGTCAGCGTTCAACAGAGCATGACATGCTCACTGTTTATCCATTGTCCTTTTCCGGAACATTTCGCCTAGATGTATTGAAAGAGCAGTTTGTTGTGCCATTTGGATCTTATGGGTTCGATTACTGGATGTTTAAAGAAAATTGGGCCACTGGCTCAGGCGAAGAGCAAGTTACGGGTGCCAAACAAGGGAGCCATTCGGCTTATGGTATTCATCTTTTGCTAGATAAACTTGATCCTGGTTCTGCATCTAAATTGGAAGTACGAACTGGGATTAGAGACAGCTATTTAAGCATTGAGAGACGGACCATTGGTTTTGAAACCGATGGACTTAATTTTACCAGTGAGACCACAACAGTTGGGTTGCGATTTCATTACTAGCAATGGCTGAGGTTCGTTGGAGACTTGATGCGGCTTGGAATGGTGAAGCATACTGCGGTTGGCAACGGCAGCCCAACGGCCTAAGTGTGCAAGAGACCATTGAGCAGGTATGTACGCAACTGTTTAATGAGCCCATTAAAGTGGTGGCTGCAGGTCGAACAGATGCAGGTGTTCATGTCGCCCATCAAGTGCTTGGGATGACAACCCCAAAGCCAATGACTAAACATGCGCTGAAACGAGGCTTGAATGCGCTTTTACCCAATGACATTTCTGTATTATCTGTACAGGAAATGCCCCCACATTTCCAACCGAGAAGTTGGGGATACAAAAAATGGTACAGATACAGGTGGCTTTTCCGTGATGCCAACTGTCCCTTTCGGCGAAACTATGTTTGGCATGTTCATCGAGATGTAAATACATCGGCCATGCATGTGGCTGCTCGTCACTTTGAAGGGACTCACGAGTTTTCTGCTTTTCGAGCCAGTGGATGTTCTGCATCTACCACGCACCGAACCATTGAACAGTGTGTATTCCAATCTTTGGAGGATGATGAGTGGGTACTCGATGTGTATGGCAATGGATTTCTCAGACATCAAGTACGGATCATGGCAGGTACCTTATTGGGTATTGGGGTAGGACGGTTTCAGCCTCAAGACATTTTACGCATGCTCAGTGAAGGGCAACGCACCCGTGCAGGTCAAACTGCTCCAGCTCAGGGGTTGACTCTCATGTGCTCCTATGTTCGAGCAGAGGAACCTCTTCTATGATTTGGGTAATATTGTGGGCGTGCAATAGAAATATAGATCGACCTGAGTCTCCCATGGTTATTTCTTCTCTTCAAAAACGCCACGATGAACTTCGGCTCAAATGGAAGATAGAGCAAGCAGAAGGCTCCGTTCGGCAGTTGGCTGTTGAAGGTCAGTGGGGTGAAGCGAGAGTCCTTGCAGAAAAACAGTTTTTGCTTTCCCCGAATTGGGAAACACTGGAAACTTGGTTGTATATTGACTCTTTCTCTCCGTATCCAAGACAATGGTCTGGAGATGAGAAGTCTGTTCTTTACCCCTATCTTTCAAAAGAATCTCAGTTGATTTTGAGTGGTCTCGAGGACCAGGAACAAAATGATGAAACTGTTGACCTGAATAATAATAATACAATGTGGGCAAAGTGGTACGAGCTGAGAAAAGCGGAAAAAAATCAATCATCAGAAGCACAATTAGTTGCTGCTCATGACATTAGAATACATGAGCCGACGCATTCAGAAGCGTGCCTTTATCTCATCCGTGATCGAAAATTGCATCGAGATTTTGCTGCGACTGGACGGTTGCTGAAAGAGTGTCATGCGAAGAACAGCAAGAACCCGTCTTTAAAGCGGCAACTTGCTGATTTCTACGACGAAGTAGGGGAGCATCTTTTGGCCATCCAAACATATACCGAACAGGGCATGGGATTACATGCGCTGATGGTGTCTTATCAAGAGAGCATTCCCTTTGAATACGATAGTACCCTTGAAAACCTAGTTAATGAGACTCACATAAACGCCGCTATACACGCCGTTTGGCTTGGCATTTATTTAGGCAAACAGGATTTAATTCGTTCAGGGATTTCTCGACTTGTTGGAAGAAATGAACCGGTGGTTTGGGCTGCTCTTGCCTCTGGTTACTTGGCCTTAGGTGAACCAAATCTTGCTTTAGCAGCAATGGAAAAGGGAGACGGTGTCTCAGTCAATACCTTGAGGGGACGAGCATATTTGGTGCTTGGTCGGAAGGATGACGCAAAACACGCACTTGAACAAGCGCATCTCATTCATCCATGGAATCCTTGGATTTTGGTTATGCTTGCTACGGTTGACCCCAAGTACAAAGAGATACTCTGGAAGAAAGATCCCCTCGAAACAAAGATCCTCGGTCATTATCGTGATCGGTATCGGCCTTGGAACTTCATGGTGCCGCTTCAGGAGTTTCTGCCACAACTTGACACATCTTTGGTTGAACACATTACGCAGGTGATTTTTAATGACAGTGTGGACCTTAGCGAGGACACATGTTTGGAGCTTCGAGCATGTTGGGCGCTCTGGTCTGAAGAACCAGAACAAGACGAACGGTGGACACTATTAAGTGATGTTGAGAAGCGCTATGTCTCTGTCTTTAAATCAGGCGTGCTGAGTGAGACCGACGACACCATTCATGATCGTGATTGGTACGCCAGTGGTCTACATCGCTTGATTGTTTTGAAGGGAGACAATCTACCTTGACAGGTGCTGCGGATTGTGATAAGTGTGTTGGGCTATAGTTCTGACCAATGCGTCAGACCAGAATTTTATTTATTATTCCATTGAATGGTGAACCAAATGAGTACAACAATCGTAAGCACGGAAGCAGCTGCTGCATCGAGAGCATGGTATATTATCGATGCTGAGGGACAAACATTAGGCCGTTTGGCTACCCGAATCGCAACTGTTCTTCGTGGGAAGCACAAAGTCGATTTCACTTCACATGTAGATTGTGGAGATTATGTGATTGTCACCAATGTCGAAAAGATCAACATGACTGGCAACAAGCTTGACAACAAATACTACCATCGCTACTCTGGCTACATGGGCGGACTGAAGTCAAAAACTGCTCGCCAAGTTCTTGATAGTCATCCTGAGCGCGTGCTTCACAGCGCTGTCAAAGGAATGTTACCGAAAAACCGACTTTCTCGTCAGGTCATCAAAAAACTTAAACTCTTTGTGGGAAGCGAGCATGTACACCAAGCTCAAAATCCCCAAGCTTTTCCCGCTCACATTTAATCAATTCAAGAGACAGTCACATGGCTAAGCAACGCAAAAATTATTATGGAACTGGACGCCGAAAGTCCGCCGCAGCTCGTGTATATCTTCGACAAGGTACAGGCCAGATCATCGTGAATGGGATGAGCCTTTCCGAATACTTCCAACGAGACTCATTGGTATTGGCACTTCGTCAGCCACTTGAACTCGCTGAGAACTTCGGTTTCAATCCGGACTCATTTAACTTTGTCATCACCAGTTCAGGTGGTGGAAAATCTGGGCAAGCTGGTGCTGTTCGTCTTGGTATCTCAAGAGCGCTCTATCATTGGGCTGCCGAACGGTACGAAGCCATCTTGTCACGAGATCAGTTACCTGCAAAGACTCGTTCAAAGTTGGATCGTTTTGGTACTGGATTTACCTCACACTTACTTAAACCAGAATCTGAACTGACAGAAGAATTCTTGGCGTTCCGAAGCGCATTGAAAGAGCGTAACTTCCTCAGCCGCGACTCCCGTCGCGTCGAGCGTAAGAAGTACGGTCAACCCGGTGCACGAAAGCGCTTCCAGTTCTCAAAGCGCTAGAAGCTTACTTCCTTTTCGTCACACAAACCCTCTTGTTCAAGAGGGTTTTTTGATTTTAAGTGATTTTGAATGTGCAAACTTGTCTCAGATGATTTACAAGATGCAGAACGGTTTATGGAGTGACCATGTCGCGTGATAGAAAACTTATTTTTGTAACCGGAGGCGTTTTGTCTTCCCTTGGGAAAGGTCTTTCAGCAGCTGCCATCGGTACTTTGCTTGAAGCTCGAGGTTTAAGGCTAATTAACCTGAAAATGGATCCCTACATTAATGTAGATCCTGGAACGATGAGCCCTTATCAGCATGGTGAAGTTTTTGTAACTGACGACGGTGCTGAGGCAGATCTTGATCTTGGACATTATGAACGGTTTACCTCAGCCAATGCTTCAAAGCGTTCAAACTTTACAACTGGACGGATTTATCAAAATGTCATTGACCGTGAACGGCGTGGAGATTACCTTGGAAAAACCGTTCAAGTTATTCCGCATATTACAGATGAAATTAAAAGGCTCATTTGGAATGCTGTTGAAGACTCTGACATTGGAATTGTCGAGATTGGCGGAACAGTAGGTGACATTGAATCACTTCCGTTTTTAGAAGCCATCCGACAAATGCGATTGGATGCTGGTGACAACAATGTACTCTATCTGCATCTCACTCTTGTGCCATACATCAAAACCTCTGGTGAGTTGAAAACCAAACCCACTCAACATTCTGTTAAAGCATTGCGAGAAATCGGTATCCAGCCTGATATCTTGCTCTGTCGCTCTGACGATGTTCTACCCGATGAGATTCGCTCCAAGATAGCCCTTTTTTGCAATGTCAGAATGGACCGAGTCATTTCTGCGCCTGATGTGACTAACATCTATGAACTGCCTTTGGTCTTTCATGATCAAGGTTTGGATCAACAGATTCTTGAAGTACTTGACATATGGACGGGCCGTGCACGCCTAGAGCCTTGGAGACATATGCTTCAACAATGGGAGTCTGCCGAACAATCCGTCAAAATTGCTGTGGTGGGAAAGTATGTACATCTTTCAGATACCTATAAATCACTTCATGAAGCGCTAAAGCATGGGGGCATCCCATCTGGCGCATCGGTGGAACTCTCTTACATTGATGCAGAAGCCTTAAATCAAAAGAACTCAACAGAGCTTTTGGGCAATATGGATGGGATTTTGGTTCCTGGTGGTTTTGGTGAACGGGGAATCGAAGGAAAGATTCAAGCCATTCGCTTTGCTCGAGAGAAGAAAGTACCCTTCTTTGGAATATGTCTGGGAATGCAACTTGCTGTGATTGAATTTTGTCGTCATGTACTGGGTGAAAAGAAGGCTAATTCGAGAGAGTTTACTCCTGACGCAGAGTCTTGTTGTATTGAGTTGATGAATGAGCAACAAGAAGTCACCAACATGGGAGGAACCATGCGTCTTGGAGCGTATCTCTGCAACCTTAGGAAAGATTCTCTTGCACAGAATATATATGGTCAAAAACAGATCTCTGAGCGTCATCGACACCGTTATGAACTTAATCCATCTTATTTTGAAGCGTTGGAAAAAGCCGGGCTACAAATCACTGGCCGTTCCCCAAGTGGAAAGTTGGCTGAAATGGTGGAACTCCCAGGGCACCCTTACTTTGTTGCCTGCCAATTTCACCCTGAGTTTAAATCCCGTCCAATGCAACCGCATCCCTTATTTGAGCGGTTCATACAAGCAGCAGCCATAAAAGAATGATTGGGTGGCTCTTGTCTTGTGCTCAAGCCGCTCCTGTCGATGACATTGTGTGTGTGGAAGGCATCCATTTTGAGGATGGTTCCGGATTAATCGCTGAGGCTGAAGTGGCGGACTTAACCGACCCACTGATTGGACAAGCACAAAAGCCGAGCATCCATGGGCAAGTCAAATTGTCCGTTGATTCTGACTATGTAGAATGGAACTTGAAGCTGAAATCAGCAGTCTTTAAAGGGAATGTCGTTGCATCCCGCAACGATGTGACTATTCACTCTGAGACGCTGACCGTTCGTCTTGACGACGCAAATCAAATCAAAGAAGCCTTGGCAGAGGGCCATGTTGTTATCACAGCTGGCGATAGAAAGGCGTACTCAGAGAGAGCCCAATTAGATGTAGTAGAGGGGACATTAAACCTGTCCGAGAGCCCACGCGTCGAAACGCCCAGAGGGGTATTTCTTGGAGATACGCTTCTCATTTGGCTTGACGACGATCGCGTGAAGTGCGAAGGTCAATGTCGAGTTGAAGTGACGGAAGATTAGTGTCTCTATTGTCGGTCAAAAATCTGACAAAGCGCTTTGGGTCTGTGCTTGCGGTGAATGATCTCAGTTTTAGTGTGAATGCTGGTGAGATTTTAGCCGTCATGGGACCCAATGGGGCCGGTAAGTCGACTTTATTTTCCATGATTGCTGGTCATTTGAAACCGGATAAGGGCGAGATATGGTTTGGAGGACAACATCAAGTGAAACAAGGGCTGTGGCGTCGGGTTCGAAGTGGACTTGGGTATGTTCCTCAGCAGTCTGTCGGTTTTGTTGATCTAACCCTTTGGGACAACATGGTATTTTCAAAAATGACAGATCAAGCCATCGAAGAATCGCTGCACAATGTGGGTCTTCAAGATCGCCATCAAGTGCCACTTGGACAATTGAGCGGTGGGGAACGCCGTCGATTTGACCTTGCCAGGTGTTTGATTCAGAAACCCTCCGTTATGATATTAGATGAACCATTTGCAGGCTTAGATCCCATTGCCATTCAAGATTTATGTCGTCGGATCCGAGAACTCGCAAATGAAGGGCTTGCGGTCGTGGTAAGTGATCATTCCGTTCAGACGACGCTGAGGCTTTGTCATCAGGCCATTATTATGGATTTTGGCACCTGCGTCCTCAAAGGAACCCCTCGTGAGGTGAGTGAGTCGCAGCTTGTTAGAGAAAGGTATCTGGGATGGGGAGCCGAATAAAAATTGTGGTATAGTTTTTGATAGTAAATCACCACATGACGATGCAACTCCGTTTAAACATAAGCCAAACTCAAACTCAAACCCTGCTGTTGACCCCACAAATGCAGCAAGTGATTGAGATGATGCAATATACGCAGGCAGAGCTCGAACAGATGCTTGAGCTTGAGTTATCGGAAAATCCTGCGCTACAACCACTCTTAGAAGATGAAAAAGACGACAAAGAGAACAGTGAGCCAGAAAAGAAAGAACTTACATCGGAAGAATCAGATGACCAAATCGACTGGAAGTCGCTTCTTGAAAATGCGAAAGAGGGTTACGACAAAAGCTTTTCACCCAGTTCTGTTTGGGATGACCTTCCGCCAATAGAGCACAATCATTCAGTTGGAAGTACATTAATCGATGTATTACTTGAGCAGCTGGGGTTTGCCTATGGACCAGAAGACGAGTTGAGAGCGGCTGAAAGCGTCATTTTAAATCTTGATGAAAGGGGATATTTGGACTGTACTTATGAAGATATTTGCGAACAAGCACAGGTTGACATGGATACAGTTGAAGGTGCCATCCTCTTGGTCCGAGAGCTTGAACCAATTGGATGCGGTGCGCGATCACTTAAAGAATGTCTTTGCTTTCAAGCAGCCCTACTCTTTCCTGAAGACCCATTTTTTGTTCCATTGTTAGATGCCCATTTGGACCGATTTAAGCCGTTGTACTTTAATGACATCGCTGAAGAAATGGATATGGATCCTGAAGATGTTGCTGAATATCACTCAATGATGCTTGAATCATTTGAAGTTGAACCTGGTCGCCCATTTGCCACTTCTCAAGCCATTGCTGTTAAGCCGGATGTGGAAATCGTGAAGCGAGAAGGGGATTGGGTTGTGCTAAGTACGGACAATGGAAACCCAAAACTCAGATTGGCTTCTATTTACGAGCGGTTATCAAGGGAAAAGTCAGCAAATGAGGATCAAGCTTTCTTGGAAAAGGCAATGAAAAAAGCACGGTATCTCGTTGAAAATATATACCGTAGAGAAAATACCATGAAAAGAGTCATGGAGTCCTTGGTTCAGTTCCAGATTGCTTACTTCGAATATGGCGAAGACTTTTTAAGACCATTGGTTCTCAAAGATGTGGCTGAAGATACGGGTTTACATGAGTCTACTGTTTCTCGGCTAACTTCTGGAAAGTACATGCAAACCCCATCTGGTCTATTTGAAATCCGTTTGTTATTTCAGACAGGGATTAAAACCATCCATGGTGGAACAGTGGCATCTGATGTGGTCAAGCGAAAGGTTGAGAATTTTATTAAAAATGAAAATCCGAACAAACCGTTAAGCGACTCTGCCATTGCCAAACGTCTGATGGAAGATGGCATCAAGCTCGCAAGGCGAACGGTAAGTAAATACCGTGAAGAACTGCGTATTCCATCTTCTCAGGAACGACGCCGTCGGTAAATTCCAGCCAAGGCAACAAGCCAGAGCAGGCCACCTTCTGCTATTCCGATTTGGCATCTAGAACCGCCACCTCTCAAGGAAGGCGCCTGATCGCAAACATCACCAATCCCATCATTGTCTTCGTCTTCTTGATTGGGGTTTGAGTTTAATGGACAATTGTCGCAAATATCACCCAATCCGTCTTTGTCACTGTCAAATTCGTCGAAACTTTTAAGTTCAGGGCAATAATCACAGACATCCCCTTGACCGTCCTCATCCAAGTCCTCTTGACCTGGATTGATCACTACAATGCAATTGTCACATGCGTCTCCAAATCCATCATTGTCTTGATCGACTTGTGTCGGGTCATAGATTTCAGGACACACATCACAGGTGTCACCCAGTCCATCCTCATCGATGTCAAGTTGATCTCGATTAAATGCATTGGTGCAATTATCGCATTCGTTGCCGATTCCATCACCGTCTAGATCGGTCTGTTGAACATTGGGATAATCTGGACAGTTGTCACAGGCGTCGCCGATTCCATCTTCATCCCCATCAAACTGTGAGGTGTTCGCTGTGAGCGGGCAATTGTCGCATTCATTTCCAACATTGTCTAAATCAATGTCGTTTTGACTGGGGTTGTCGACGAGTGGACACACATCGCAGGGATCTCCGTAACTGTCCCCGTCAATGTCTGATTGTTGAGGGTTGTAGATCTCCCAACAATTGTCGCAATCGTCCCCAACGAGATCACCATCGTAATCATTTTGAAAGGGATTGTAACTCTCAAGGCAGTTGTCACAAATATCTCCAAAACCATCACAATCAGTGTCAAGTTGATCCGGGTTGAACCCCTCGGGGCAATTGTCACACAGCAATGCTGCTACAAGTAAAATCTGTCCATTGTCGTCTGTTAGATAAATCTGACCTGCCGACAAACCATCGCCGTCTGCATCATTTCCTGAAACCGGGTAACGGCATCCAAAGGAGTTGTAATCGTAATAATAGTCCGCATTGGGGTATGGGACTCCGTTTGCATCTGATGTACTGGCACAGATGGGGTCATTGAGGTCAACAGGAGGCTCATCAGAGACATCCAATCCATTACAGTTGAGGTCTTGATCAATGTCGGAATAGCATGGTTCAGCGTTTGCAAACATGCTCACTAGTGTCAAGTAAATCATGGGGATACCTCTTCAGTTTGCTGCGTCTCATCTTCATCCTTAGACGGCTCATCTTGTGCTTTTAGTGGTCCATTTGGTGTATTCGGGTCAGGCGATGTGGCTTGTTCTGGCATTTCAGTTTGCGGCTGAGACTCGACGGAGTCATTTATTGACTTGCTTTTGATTTGACCCAATTCAGAGTCTTCTTCTTTCTTGTCTTGGTTGTCAGATTTGAACTCAAAAACAGTATCAATGTCATCGGTTGTGTTTTTGCGACTTGGTTTGGGTATGATTGACCGTAAGGGGCGACCATTCCATGGTTGTTTTATGATCGTTCTCAATTCAAGCTTGGTTTCGGGCGGGTCTTGTCTGACAATATGAAACTCCACGCGGCGGTTTTCAGCGAGGAGGCTGTCGTCTTCGCCTTCTTGGATTGTGACCTTTGGAAGTGCCTCTCCATAGCCTCTATGAGATAGGCGGTCTGGGTGTACGCCAACTTCCACCAATGCTCTGTATATAGATCGCGCTCTCAGATTGGATAGATCGTAATTAAACGCATCTGTTCCTTCTTCAGAGGCATGTCCTTCGATGACAATATGTCCAAGTTGAACATCAGTGTTGACCAGTTTGGCTATGGCAATCAGAGTTGGCTTTGATTCCGGCAAGATATTTGCAGTGCCCAGTTCAAATTGAATGTTGTCACGGATAATGATCTGGTCAGCTTCAACTTTAGCCAGCTCTTCGGGCTCCCAATCAGGTGTTTCTTCAACGAGAACAGGCACAACAGGTTCTTCGATGTCTACAATAAAGTCTTCAGGTGGTGGGGGTGGCGCTGGTTTGCGGGTAAACCTTAAGTTGGCAACCAATCGAATCTCTGATGTGCCGTATCCGGTACTAATGCCTTTTCCAATTCCAATGGTTGCGTTTAGATTGTCTCTGCTTTGCCATTGAACGGAATTTAATATTTCGGAACTATTTTCCGCACCACCATTCAAAAAATTCACCGTTCCCATATGGCTTATGATGGAGGTGCCAAATGCAAAATGTTCCGGCCAGATATTCCACCTGGCGCCAAATCGCATTTGGATCTCATTCCCCAGTATGAAGTCGAGATTGGTGTTTACTGGCTGCCTGAGCAGAAGCCCACCGTTTATAAAAAAATCCATGTCTTTGCGCGACACATGATGGATCGACGCAATGGATAGTCTGGGTTCTTGTTCCCCTAGCCATGCCGCATTTGTGCTGCTGGGAAGGATTGCGTCGGTACTTAATCCCCATGAACGGTTTCCTCGTTCTGAAAGTAGGATCCTTGTACCCAGTATTCCATCTCCAACTCCAAGTCCCGACCGAGTGAGGTTTGGGATTTCTGTTCCCCATTGAAAGGTTGTTGGTAGTGAGATGCGCAATCCAAGTCGTTTTGAAAAATCAAATCCGATGCCCAATTCACTGGTAAAGCGCTTTGCAATGACAGCACCTTGGTCAAAGCCTTCTTCATAAAGGACCAAAGGATCTTGTTGGTATTGATTTAGGAGGACGATGCTTGTCCCTCCAAAATCTGTCAAAGTCGGCGAGCGAATGCCCAACATGGAATCATGCCCAACGGTCAAATGAAGCAGTTCAAGATCCGCATCAACCCCTGCTGCCCATGCCATAGACAATAACCAAATCATGGACTGGATTCCTTTTGACTTGGTATTTCAGTACTTGATGGTTCAACTGTTTGGGAATTTGAGTTGGGCTCCTGTTCAACCCCTTTGGTGGAATCGCTGTCTTCCTTATTGGGGTTGTCGGTTTTCCGAGTGTCATCAGATGAGGGTTTACTGGGAGCCAATTTCTCGGGTGAGGAGGGTTCATCGACCTCTATTTCGGATTGGCTCTGGGGTTCAGTATTTTTTTCGGGGCCTTGTTCAGTAAAGAGCCCGTTGATTGTCGTCTGGGCGTAGGGTTTACTGATGTAATTGGAAAGGTCTTGTTGATTGTCGGCTGTTTTTAACGGCGGATATTTTGATGCCTTGTACAGCATCCATGCGGTTGAGAGTAAAAATGCACTTGTCCATAGGCGGTCTTCCGTGGCTGAACCTCCCCCAGGCTGTATGCCTTGCAGTGGGGCTATTGATGACACTGCCACAATGCCAGACCCAATTAGGAGACCACGCTGCTTTGTCAGTTGACTTTTTTGCTCTTCTAGCAGCAGATCATGGAGATCGGTGTCTTTTGTCAGCACCGCCCACTCCATTGCGGATACACGTCGGTCCGTTCTGACTACCTCCCATCCACTTTCTGACTCATTGAGCGATAAGGTCGGGTCCGGACTTGTACAATCGCCGTGCTCTGTGAAACTCCAGTTGTTGTTTTCAAGACGAAGAACGATGGCACAACTCAATTGATTTTGTGCCAGTGCACGGTTGATTTCTGCATCAAAGTCGCCAATAACGGGCAGAGCTTGGCTCCTAATTCGCAAGTTGGGGTCAATGCGTTGGATAATTTCAACTGCACTTTTGGTCTCGGCATTGGTTGTACCAAGTAGAATGGGTTGACTGAGAACAGCCTGCTTCTCCTGCATGGCTCTGAGTAGATCCCAGTGATCTGCCGCAAGGGCGCCAAGAGACATCAGTAAAATCACTGTCGGTTCCATTGAGAGGGAAGAGGAGATCTGAATATACCCCAAAACAATGGTAAAATCATCAATGGGATTGCAGGAAATGAGGCACATCCTGTTTTACGGTTGTCAGCTTCAGGGCTGGGTTCATCCTCAAGAAGTGATTTGAGCGTCACGGCTGTTATTACACCGTAGCCATAGTCTGGATGGTGTCCATTCTCATCATGGGTCACAAGAGGAGACGGGGTTGCACTTTGTAGCAGTAGGTTGTGGAGTTCACCAGATGACAAACTTGGGTCTATTGACAGCGCCCATCCTGCCAATCCAGACACCACTGGAGCTGCAGCTGATGTCCCCCCAAAAGTCACAGTCGTATTTTCATTTGGGGCGATGGATACGGTTGCTGATGGCGCTGCAATGTCTATTGCTGCACCAAAATTGGTGTAGGCTGTTGGGCGACCATAGCTGTCGATTGCAGAGACACATAGGACTTCTGGCAGCGTACACAGTTCTCCGTCGATAATCTCTCTATCGTCGTTACCGGCTGCAAAAACGACGAGTGCACCCAAGCCATTTCTGGGAATGGTTTGGGCTCTACGAATGCTTTCAGCAAGTGCATCCGGTGCGACGGTTGGCATCACATAGCCCCAAGAATTGTTTATGACAGCAGCATCATGCGTAATGGCATGTTCAAATGCAGCAATGTCTGATGATAGACTGCCGTTCCCTTCTCCGAGCATTTTGATGGGGATTAGTGTGCAATCCGGACATAAACCCACCATTCCGGTCTGATTGTTGGCGGTTGCGAGCATAATCCCAGAGACAGCGGTGCCGTGATCATCACAGATGTCAGAGGAACCATAACAAAACTCTCCAGGTTCGGGGCTTGGATCTGCGTCTGAACCGTGTGTGTCACGGGGCTCGATGTGTTGTAATAAGTCAGGATGTGCAATGTCAATCCCTGAGTCGATGACCGCCAGCCTTATCCCTGAGTCTCCCAAAGTTGATTGATGCAAGGTGCTCATTTCAAGGAAGTCAAGATACCATTGACCTTCATAAAGCGGATCATTGAAGGATTGGGTTTGATGATGCAAAACGATGTCAGGCCAAGTAAATAACCCCCGATCATCCAACTTCATTTCAGTGGCAAGTTCAATGGCATCCTTGGCTGATGCAGTTGAAATACGATAAAATGGTCCACCAATTGATGTCCAGGTTGGGTGTGGTGTCTCTGAATAAACAATCACAGCATTCTTTACATCGAACAATTGTGACCCGATGCGAAGTTGATGGTCGTTCACGGCCATGCTTTCGTGAAATGGGATGGCCAAGCTGATGGATGAGAGGACGATGCTTATCACTCTGACATTCACTCCATAAAGAGGTGCCCTATACTGTATCTGCTTGGATGGAGAATGGGGTGATTTTTTCCATCAAGCAGAGGTTATGGCTTTGTTGTGTTATGTTCTAAGTCAATCAAAATGGAAAGGTAACGATGCTTTTATTTATGTCGATGGTAATGCTGGCCTGTTCTGAAAAAGAGCAAGTTACTGACAGTGGGACTTCATCGGTCGATATTGAACCGATTTGTACAGAGCCTGTGGAACCAAACTGTGTTGACTCACTTATTCTGGACTTGTCTCTTCACGACGACAAGGTTTCGTATGCTACCGTCTCATCCAGTCAAGATGGCGAGGATTGGATAAGTGGTGTAGATGCCAGTGCTGGTGGTTTCCAAGAGTCCGCTAACAATCCTTGGGTTTATGTGCGCTTCACGGATGAAGGGCTTGAACGAGTAGACATCGATGACGAAACTGCATTGGAATCGATGGACTGGGACATGGCCTTGCGACGGTTTATTATACGGCTCAATGGCGGAGATTCTGGTCCGTCCTGCGTGGGTGCAGTCAGTCTTTTAGAGGGCGAGTATGCAAGCATAGATACTGTCCCGGAAGAACTTAATTTTGCACCCGATCAATATTACACCACAGATTGTACGATCATCAACGACTCATCCGGTCTTCCAAACTCACCACAGGTGGTTCTTGGGACATGGTGGGAGTATCCCGGTTGTGTGGCCACCACAGCTGTTCCGCAAATTATCCAACTCGCCAATGGCCGGATTTTAAAATTGATGGTTGAGAAATACTACGGTTTGGGTCAGGATACATGTAATGCCAATGGCACTCCTGGCGAGCATTCTGGTCAGATACAACTTCGATGGCAATTTTTAAACTAATTTGGCTGTCCCAACTTGCTTTTGCAGAACGGCCCACCGAGGGAGGCTTTTTTTCTTTTGAGCCTTCAGATGTGGTGGAAACCTACGATTTGGAGAGAATACGGATTCATTATTCTGTCTCTGGTCCTAACCAAACACTCTTGACAGACCATGATTATTCAGGTGTGCCCGATTATGTAGAACTTGTGGCTGAAGTGTCAGTGGATGTGATGGCACATTTTGAATCTCTTGGTTTTAAACTGCCGTTATTTGAAGATGAAATGGGCCTAACTTCACTTGGGGGTTCTAACGCACTGGATTGGTACCTCGTCGACTTTGGTGGTTCTGCGGATGGCCAATTTGGAATCGATGCTTGTATAGAGGAACGCTGTTCTGGCTATATTGTGATGGAAAATGACTTCAATGGCTATGGCTATCCAACACGAGAAGAGGCCGTGCGAACTTTAAGTTCACACGAATACTTTCATGCCATTCAAGCAGCCTACCATGCAAGCCGTTCAGATTGGCTATCTGAAGGTACAGCGGTTTGGGCTGAACACAGCTATGACAACACTTTAATGGACTTCTTTTGGCTTTGTTCTGCGTATCTGGAAGATACCGGCCGCTCGATAGACAGTCCACCAGTTGGTGCAGTCTCTTCTTTCTCCTACGGTACTGGGTTGTTTTATGCATTTCTTGTTGAACAGTACGGCACTGAAGGAATGGTCATTCTGCAAAATATTTTGAGTGACCCTTCCATTGATGACTTAGATGGTCTATTGCTTGCTATCACTGATATGGGGGGTACATTATCAACTGATTGGGTGACCTTTTCAGAATGGAATCTTGCAACAGATTTTCGAGCAGGACAAATGGAAAGTTATCCGTACGCAGATTCTCTTTTTGGCCTGGTGCCTGAAGGAGAAGGGACTTTGATCAGAGATGATCATCGCTTCTACCCCTTGGCATCTACTTACTATCGGATTGATCACGGGGGAGGTGCACTCCAATTTGTCGTTTTTGACGAAACAGAAGGTGTTCGAATGTCTCTTCATCCTGTGGCAAATGGCCTTGCGGATGGCCCTGTGGAGTCTGCAATCGATCGGTGGTCGGTCACGGGACCAATGGAAAGACGATGGGAGTTGCCAGCTGGCGGTTATT
>JAYYJC010000407.1:0-2981 GCA_036146655.1 Myxococcota bacterium
TACAGCTGTATGTGTATCATTATGGAACCACTACAGGTGCGAAAACAGTGTTTCATGCGAGGCGTTTGACCGGCTCTAAGTTCATCAGTTGGTGGCTCTTAAATCTAAACGAGCATGATACGCACCACCAGCGTCCAAATATTGTTTGGTACCAATTGCCCGTTTCAGGAAAACCGCTTCCAGAAGCCTTTGCGCACAATCAGAATGTAAATACATTTGCTGAAGGCGTCCTTCAGCAATTCAAAGGGCCCACTATTGTGGAAAGATGATGATACGACCAGCACTATGTTCAGACATTGAAACCATGTTAAATATCAAGAAAGAACTTGTTTTCCAAGAGTCAAATGGGGTTTCTACCCATGGTGGATTTCTTTTGGGTACCGATGCTGAGGGTTACCGTCTTCGTATATTGCAGAAGCACACCTGGGTCATTGACGACAATGGTGTGAAAGGATTCTCCATCATCTTGCCTGATCAAGCTCTGAGAAGTTCAGATTTGTGGTTACGGCGAAATGAGGTTCAATGGTCCATTGACTCACAGCCAATCGAAAATTCACGGTTGGGTTACTTTGACCAACTGGCTGTACTGCCCGGACCTTGGCGAAGTTTGGCACCGGTACTTGCCATTGTCACCTTAATGAACTTTATGCGTGATAGACCTGATTATATCCTGAGCAGCACTGTCATTAAACCAGTGACGAATATGGCTGCCGTGCCCTACCTCAAGTTTTTAGGAGGCAAACAGGTGGGCGTTCTCGATGAGGTTGACCCTGTGATTGGACAACTCGTGTCAGACATTTGGCTTTCCCCTCGGCTAGACATCGAAACCTTTCTCAACACACCGCCCTCAACAGCCATTGCATCGTATGTGCAAGCGGCAAAGGCAATTCTCGAGGCGCACAAACCATGACAGCCAATGTCAGTGAAACCAGCGATTGGAAATGGCAGCTGCGCAATCAAATCAGAACCGTTCAGCAGCTTGAACAGGTCTTTCCACTGTCTGAAGAAGAAAGGACCGCCATCATAGAGCTGAACAGCCGGTTTCGACTGGGAATGACCCCATACTACCTCAGTTTGATGGACCCAACCGACTTGAATTGCCCAATTCGGAGGCAGGCGATTCCTCTTTTGGCTGAGAAAGTGATCTCCCCACAAGAACGAGAAGATCCACTTGCAGAAGAACGAGACATGCCAATCACTGGTTTAACCAGCCGGTATCCTAATCGAGCCTTGTTGTATCTGACACATACCTGTGCGGTGTACTGTCGGCATTGTACTCGGCGCCGTAAGGTTGGTGACCCTGAGAGCAACAGCAAGGCAGATCAAATTACCAAGGCCGTTGAGTGGTTAAAGAAAAACCCTCAAATAAATGATGTCATCCTGAGTGGGGGAGATCCGCTTTCGTGGTCTGATCGCCGTATAGAAGACCTTCTTGATCGCATACGGCCACATGTCAGCATTGTAAGAATAGGGACACGGCATCCCACCACACTGCCACAGCGCATCACCGCTGGGCTGGCCAATATTTTGTCGAAGTATCCGCCCATCTATGTAATGACACATTTTAATCATCCCAAAGAATGTACGGCTGAGGCAGAACTGGCTTTGAAACGCTTGGCAGATGCCGGATGTGTCTTGTCTAATCAATCGGTTTTGCTCAAAGAAATCAACGATGATGCCGATACCCTTCACATGCTCCATTTGTGGCTATTAAAAAATCGATGTCGGCCCTATCGTCTCTTTCATTGCGATTATACCGAGGGCGTAGGCCATTTTCGTGTGTCACTCCACAGGGGGCTTGAAATCATAAAATCCCTTCGCGGTCGCAGCAGTGGTTTGGCCCTTCCTGTATCTGTCATTGATTTGCCAGGTGGGTATGGAAAAGTCCCAGTTTCTGAAGGGGTAATGAGTGGGGGGCAGTGGGTCTTTACCAATTGGGAAGGCCGAAAAGTAAAAGTGGTCGAAGATTACTAGGGTGAATTCTTTGATCGCTGTCGTTTGCGAGTTGATTGAACTTAAATAATATGCGCATAATATTGATATATGCACATTATTTTGTTATACCATGAATAAAATAAACCCAAGCGCTATAGTTATCTGGCGCTTCATTCGCCAAGTTTATTGGCGGGAAAGAGTGCATAATATGTCAACATGGCAACGCAAATTAGCTCAAATTATCATGCTAGAAGATTTTTCAACTCAGTCCGGTCTTGTTCAGTCCCTTGAAGACTCAGGGTTCCGTGTCAATCAAGGAACAGTGTCCCGTGAGCTCAAAAGAATCGGGGTTCGCAAGGTGGGTGGTATTTATCGTCTCGGAGCCAGAATGAAACATGGGGTACCCATTCATTCTATTTCCGTGACTTCCAATGGAATGCTTGCTGTTTTGAAGACGCAACCGGCTTTTGCATCTGTTCTTGCTCATCGTATTGATGCATCTATGGTTCCTGGTGTACTTGGTACCATAGCGGGTGACGATACGGTCTTTGCTGCACTGCAAGATCATTCGGTGTATCAACTCTTGTGTGATTTTTTGGGGTATGCCGAGCCAGGATAATCTTCGGAGCAACCATGCCAATCACCATAGATCACTTTGGTTCTGTCACTTCAAATGTAAAGCTTAAAGGGTCAGTTCTTCTGTCAGACGATATTCCAAGTCAAGTCGGTACTGTTCTATTCGGGCGAGTTCTAGAAAATAAACAAATCTACAACCAAATTGAAGACACAACGGGCGCAATGCACACCATCTATTCTGGAGATGTAATTGCAGGAGCGCTTGGCAGTAGAAGAGCTTTACTCGGACACTCTGGAGTTGTCCCTCAAAAAATAAAGGTTGGGGACCACCTTCATCTGTTGAATCTTGGTGGCGTGATTGGTTTGGCGACTTCTTCTAGTCCTGAAGTCGGTCCTGCGACCACAATAGAGGTTCTCGGCACCACATATGAGGATGGTACGGCTGTCAATATTAAAAACGGGCCTGTTAG
>JAYYJC010000408.1:0-3999 GCA_036146655.1 Myxococcota bacterium
AGCCAGGTATTCGCACAGTCAAAGAAAACTATGGCATCTTTCCATCGCTTTCTTTACTGTATGTTGCTGGGATACTGCAAAATGCAGGTGCCGAGGTTCTATTTATCGATGCTCATGCCGAAAACATTGGACTTACCGAAACCGTTGAGCGTCTACAGAAGTTTGGACCAGACTACATTGGCTACACCCTTACAACTTATCTCTTCTTTCAGTCCATGGACTGGATCAAGGCGATCAAAGAACATGTTGATGTACCCGTTTTGGTCGGTGGCGTGCATCTTTCAATATATGCCAGAGAAACACTCGCCTATCCGGAGGTCGATTATGCGGTCACAGGGGAAGCAGAACACGCCCTTCCCGAATTGCTTAATGCATTGATGCGCAAAAGAGACTTATCAACTGTTCGTGGGATCGCCTTCAAGCATCACGATGGCCGGATCGTCGTGACCCCAAGAGCCGCAGATGTGAATGTTGATGCAGCCCCCTTTCCAGCTCGAAACTTAATCGACAACTCGCTGTATTATTCATTCATCTCGAAATACAAAAACTTTTCGGTGTTCATCACTTCTCGTGGATGTCCATACAAGTGCATCTTTTGCGAACAAGGCTCGAAAGCCTTCCGTCCACGGTCACCTAAAAATGTTGTTGACGAACTCGAACTATGCGTCAACGAGTTTGGAATTCGAGAACTTGACTTTTTCGACAGTTCATTTACCATCCGCAAACAGCGTGTAATAGAGATCTGCAACGAAATTAAACGAAGGAAACTTGATATTGTTTGGGCTGCAAGAACGAGAGTGGATTGCATTTCTGACGATGTCTTAAAAGCCATGCGTTCTGCAGGTTGCACACGGATATATTACGGAATCGAATCAGGAAATCGGGAAATCCTACACACATTAAAGAAATCGACATCCATCGAAATGTATCATGATGTGATCAAAAGAACCCGTCAACATGGCATACATACCTTTGGTTATTTTATGGTGGGCAATCCATATGAAGATGAAGCTACCATCCGACAGACCATTCGCCTCGCTCTTGAGCTTGACCTTGATTACGCCCAATTTTCGAAAGTAACGCCCATGCCAGCTACTGAGATGTATACACTGTTACTCAAAGAACATGGTAGAGATTATTGGCGTGAACACATCGAAAATGGGATTGATGAAGACATCCCTCGGCCGCTTTGTAACATGAGTGATGCTGAGATACAGCGCTGGACACGGCTCGCCTATCTGCGCTTTTACTACCGCCCAAAGCAGATTTTCCGATCTCTGTCTCGAATCAAGAGTAAAGATGAGCTTGTTCGATCTGTTCAAACCGCTTTCCAGATGCTTGTGGTTAATCCAGCTGAAGAGGCTGGCATGGAAGTGGTTGGTTAATCTGGTAACCCATCTACCCAGTTCATAATGGCCACTGCATCTTTCCAACGGCTGGAATTCCAAAATGCGCCGAGCTGAGTAAATGCAATGGTTCGTCCCTTTTGTGTTTCATAGACCATTGTCAAACAATGCCTTGCGGTGTGCGTGTAACCTGTTTTCACAGCCAGTATGTTGATTCCGTCTCGATCCCGAAGTCGATTGGTGCTATTAATTTTATTTTGTTTTTTTGAGATGTCATATTGAAGCCACCAGCTTTTGGCTGATGCAGCATGGGAAACAGCAGGAACGAGTGATGAGGCCAAAATGGCTCTTGTCATATCCCGAGCGGTTGATAAATTGTCGTCACTTAAACCCGCCGGATCAACAAAACTAGACATGGTCATACCAATATCTTCAGCTACCTGATTCATCGCTACGACAAATGGATCGTGCGTCATGCGAACCAACGCTGGAAAAGCCATTGCTGCCCCGTTGTCCGACGATAAGAGTGCCGCTCCGAGCAAATCCCAACCAGTGGCACAATTACCGGATTTAAATTTACTGGATGCACCAGTTAAGTCAGGTTTTTCCTCACCGTTTAAACAAACGACTGAATCAAGGTTTGGGTCCAAGCGGGAAAGTGCCAATGCCCCCATCAACTTCGTAGTGGATGCCACAGGCCGTCGGGCATCCGCATTGTACGACCATAACACTTGATGTTGGTCTACATCGTATATAAACGCAGATTTTGACTTAATGATTGGTCCCTTTCTGTATTTTGCTTTGCCTTCAATCTGTGCCCAAAGCTCAGAAGATGCCAAACCATCCAGCCATGCAGGTGGAATGTTTTGTGTTCTTATTTCAGTCGACGATCGAGTCACTGCGATGGGAGGCCACCAATAATTGTGAAGTCGCCACCATATGTCAGGTTCTTGACTTGGGGTTTTGTACTTCGTAACAAGCTTGATGCCCACATAACCGAACTGAACGGCTAAAAATGACAACAAAACCGCAAGGATACTTTTTTTCATGGATTATTTATACCAAAAAAAACGCCTGGAATTAGTAAACTATGTCCAGGCGAACCAAAATGTCGATGGTGTATGTGATGAAGCGAACTAGTTAGACTTGCGCTTAACTCGCTTCATTCTACTGCCCGGCTTACGGACGGCCATTCGGCCACACTTGCGATTGCGCTCTTTGGATTTTTTCGCCTTAAGCTTTGCGCGGTATCGAGATGATGCAGACATGATGAACCTCATTAGAGAAGGGGTTGAAGGTGCTGAAAAAAGACATTATAGTGCGCCCGTTCCCAGCTATCGCTCATACCGTATAGCCCATTCTAATCTATTTTGCTAATCACAGACAGGAGCCCTCATATGATGCGCCGCGCCGGAATCCTTCTTCATCCATCAAGCCTCCCACACTTTGGTCCATGTGGCGACCTAGGTGATTGCGCCATTCGATTTCTAGACTGGCTCAAACTCTCCTCAATAGGCTTATGGCAAACCCTTCCGATGCATCCAGTTGGAGGTGGATTTTCTCCTTACAGTTCACCATCGGCTTTTGCAGGTGCCACATATCTAATCTCATTGGACAGGCTTGTTGAACAGGGTCTATTGACATTTTCTGAAATTGGGGAAAGACCGAGTTCAGTACGAATGGATGAACTACACATCTCCAATTGGAAGCGCCCCCTCATTCAGAAGGCTGCTGCAAGATATGCACACAATGCCCCTGATGTGATTCAGTCATTTGCACACGCTCATCATTGGGCATCGGACTGGGCACTCTTTCATGCCCTAAAACAAGACCTTGGTGTCCATGGCTGGCAAGATTTCCCCAAAGAAATCCAAGACCGGACTCCCAAAGCTCTAGATGAGGCGCGAGAGCGACTAGAAGGATTAATCAACACTGAATTGGCTGCACAATGCTTATTTTTTGAGCAATGGAACAATGTGCGCCAAGAAGCCGCAAAGAGAAATATTCAAATCATTGGGGATATGCCTATTTTCATTGCACAAGATGGCTGTGATGCGTGGGTTAACCGTGAGCTGTTTCGGTGGGACAAACACAACCAAGCAGACCCAGTTTCAGGAGCTCCTCCGGATGCATTCAGCCCAATGGGACAACATTGGGGCAACCCACTTTACAATTGGGAAGCACATCGACAAACTGGTTTCAAATGGTGGATAGATCGACTAAAAGGGGAACTGGCTCTTGCTGACTTTGTACGAATCGATCACTTTAGGGGCTTTTGTGCAGCATGGGAAATTCCCAAATCTGCTGCTGGTGATGCAAGACAAGGAGAGTGGAAAGAAAGTCCTGGGCGGGAACTGTTTACTGCTGTTAAAGACGCACTTGGGGATCTCCCATTTTTGGCCGAGGATCTTGGAGTCATTACTCCAGATGTTGACGAACTCAGAGAAGATTTCGACTTGATGGGTATGAAAGTTCTTCAATTTGCTTTTGGAGATTATGAAGATCCTTACTTGCCTCACAATTACCATACACCAGCTTGGGCTTGTTACACTGGAACGCATGACAACGATACTTGTATCGGTTGGTACCATGGCTCAGACGAGGTTACCAGACATCGATATCGCATCTACAGTGGTCGATCCGGACAAGAGCC
>JAYYJC010000409.1:0-3922 GCA_036146655.1 Myxococcota bacterium
TTGAAGACCTAGTATTAGGCAAGCGGATTTTAGCTGGGCTGAAGCAACTGATAAATACACTTCAGAAAAACATATGGATTGTGTTGGGTAAATATGCACAGGAGCACAGCCATTGTCTTGAACCTCAATGTTTGCGCCAAGTTGTATCAATGGATCTGAGACTCGTTTCATAGGACGGCGCCGTAAAGAAGCATCACCATCTAAGTCAACCCGTATACCCAGCCCTGCCAATAGCCCGCACATTAAGCGCATTGTTGTACCTGAATTGCCACAATCTAAAGTTAGATTTTGCTTGGGTTCTTTTCGCATGGGCCGTATTGTAATTGAGCCTTCGTCGACAATGTCGAAGCCGAGATCCTGAAGACAGCGAAGCGTTGACAAAACATCTTGGCTTCTCAACAAGTTATGAACGATTACAGGCTCTTGGGCCAAAACACCAAGCATCAATGCTCGATGCGATATGGATTTATCAGAAGGAACCTTGCAAGACCCACTAATGGATTTGGCGGTATGCACATGTAGATTCATCTGTTGCTCCAATTGTATGGATCATATCTAATCTGTTTTTGGAACTGTGAATCGACTTAAACTTCTGACAGAGTTTATGTAAACGCAAAGTTATTTGCGAACACGCCAAAAAGCTGCAGTGTACATGGCAGCTGCACCAATACCGAGGCCAATGCTGGCACTCATGTAACGGTTGGTTCTACTTTGAAGGGCATTGAGATCGTCCATACTGTTTATTTCAGGATTATCAATGTCATAATATTCACTATTTGCAGTTGATGCTGCAGAATAACTCAGACCAGATAGTGTAGCTAAACCACCAGCAACGGCCAAATAGGGTTTATTAATCTTCTGCCAAGCAGACAAAACAACGACATCTTCGTCTTCTTTACTTGCAGCAGGTGTTGTCACACCAGAAATGGAAGGAATGCTACCGATGCTTGGAATTCCGCTAGGCATCAGTGAGGCCCATTCATTTTCTACGGGGACTGGAACGGCATCCACATCTACTTTATATGGGCACATTTTGAGCCATTTGACTGGTTTACTAAAATCAGTCCACTTTCCGTACACATCCCCTTTGGGGCACTTTATCTGTGCCAGGTGAATACCAGAAATGACCTTTTCACCTGAGTTGCGCTGAACGCCATTGATGTAAACTTTAGCAAGCCCAACTTTTTCTGGAATATAGGGGTCAACTTTAGACCGGCCAGATATTTCTCTTTTGACTTGTGCGAAAATATCTTGACTAAGTTCATCAGCACTAAGTTCATTGTCCCATTCAAGTGAAGGATAAGCTGAAAGTGCACTGCGGAAATGGGGAATACCGTCACTTTGATTTAGTTGCGCAGCAACACCTCTGTAGTAAAAGACAGTGGCCAAATCCTGTGCTTTGACGATGGTATACGACCGTTCAAATGCCCGCTCTGCACCCTCTAATATGACAAATACTTGATCGTAATTTTCACTAAGTAAAGCTGTTTGGGCTTCTAAAATTGTTTCGTCTAATGGGCGTGTTTCAGCCATTGCAATATTTTGTATGCCCAAAAGATAGAAAACAGAAAACAACATCAGCCAAAATCTCACAATGTCTTTTATAGCACATCTAAGTTTGATTTCACCAAGTGAATTTATTATTGATGTCCTTGATTGGAAACAAGAACTTCAGGTATGACAAGTCGCCCTGCATTGACTTGAACTGATGCATGGCCAGAATTCTGAGGCTTTGATTTGTCGTCCCAGATTGACTTACCCAGAACTTCTGTGGCTTGAGCTTCAAGAGTCCATCCTTCATCGGGTATGTTCAAAGTTACATCCGCATTTTGCTGAGAGATTTTGACATTAGCAGTGGGATTGGGATTTAGAATGGCTGGTGAACGGTGGGCCAACAGTTTTAATTGATCAAATCCACTTGCTTCGAGAGGAGCCCATTGTGATTTGATTTTAAGTTCTGAAATATCCGTAGACTTCACACTGCCTTCAAAGGAATCAAGCGCAAGTTGATCTTGGTTGATACCAACTTGCAGTTGACAAGTTTGGAAGTCTAAGCAAATGAACCACAAGTCTCCACTTTCACTTAAAAAAGAAATGTAATGACCTTGGGTATTGAAGCCTTGTCCTTTAAAAACATCAAGTTGTGTTCTCACTGAAATCATTTTGGAAAAATCAAAATGAGCAGCGGTACTTGAAAAAGCCTGTTCATGAGGAACAAAAATAGAAAAGATCAAAAACCAAAAACGCATAATTTTCATCATTGCATAAAACTATTGACATGTCAATAGTTACTTTTTCAGTTCGATGAAATATTCTATTAGTTCCTTTTCTACTTGGGCTTGACTCTTTCCAGTAAAACCCATGTTTCGTCCCCATGTGCGCTGCTTTCTTGCCAAGTGCCAAGTCCCCTTCTCAATGCGATCAAGGCAATCTTCCCAATTCAATTCACCTTGGATAAAATTAACCATGTGCAAGTAGGCAAATGAGCTCATGGGTTTATGGGCAAGCGTATACCCTTCATTTAATAATGCTTCAGTCTCATCTAAGTACCCATTTGCAATCATTTGCTCTATTCTAGTGCCCAACCGTGGTCTGAGATCTTCTCGTTCGAGCCAAAGCACTTTGGCCTTTATTGGCTCACGAGTTGGCGGATCCAACTGTACCTCCGACAGTGGGCGTCCAGTTAATTCAAAGACTTCTAGCCCTCGAATAATACGAACCTTGTCATTTGGATGCAATCGGTTCGCAAGTTCTGGGTCGACATTTCTTAACCGTTGGTGAAGGTTCTCGTCTTGACTAAGTCGCTGTCGAAGCTCTTGATTTGCGGACGGCATTGGTGCGTGAGGTTTGAGTAATGCACGCAAATAATAAGGAGTCCCACCGGCAATAATGACTTTTGAGTGATTTGCTGTCACTTCCTCAACCAATTCTACAAAATCAAAGACTGTGTACTCTTGGTCTGGATAAACACAGTCAAGTCCATAATAAAGTACCTCTTCCTGTTCTTCCGCTGTTGGTTTAGCTGTCCCAATATCCATGCCTTTGTAAACTGTCATTGCATCTGCAGATACAATGACTGCACCAAATGATTTTGCGATTTTGTGTGCGATGCTCGATTTACCTGAACCGGTTGGGCCTGTTAAGATAATGGCGCCCATGGCTCAACTCCGATGAAATCTCTTTTCGAGTTCTGAAGGTGGAATGATGATGGCCACAGGCCGACCATGAGCACAAACACCGAAATCAACTTCATCAAGTGCATCCAACAAGCTGTTCATTTGAAAGTGGCTCAACTTATCACCAGCGCGAATGGAGTTGTGGCACGCCCGAGTAGCAAGACGATGTTCTAAAAGTGATTGGATTGGTGTTCCACTTCCCCCATCCATTAGATCATCAGCGATATCTTCTAACAGAGGCTGTAAATCAGTGTGTTCTAAAAATCCGGGCCGTTGACGAACTATCAACATGTTTTCACCAAAAGGCTCAACTTCAAGGCCAAAATGACCCAATTGTGAAAGATGGGGTTCTATTGCAGAAATGTGCTTGGGTGTCATTGAAATGGTCAATGGAGTAAGTAAAATCTGTGAATCACCGATCTCCATAATTGGATTAGATGCCATTTTGTAAAGCATTATTCGCTCATGCGCAGCATGTTGATCTATGATGACAAGTTCGCCTTTTCCTTCACATAGAATGTAAGTTAGCCCAAGCTGACCAATTACATTGAGTTCTGCAAAGCAATCGACTGGAAGAATATCCACCAGTTCCATGTCTACGGAGCCATCGTATTCAGGCCAATGTCCTGTTGGAAAACTACTATTGGCTGGTATCGAAATTGAAAGTTCATCCCCACAAATTGGGCCCTCTTGATCTATCCCTATGATTGGTTTTGGAAATGAGGAAAGAGGTGCACTGGCCTTTT
>JAYYJC010000410.1:0-12202 GCA_036146655.1 Myxococcota bacterium
TGGGCGCCCATTTGAACAAACCATGCTGCGACAAACAACAAAACCATAAAATCGAGTGACATCATTTGCTCCCTGTTCAATAGGGTTTATCGTCTTTAGAAATAAAATGCGATAGGCTATCTTATTGGAGGTCAGTCATGCTCATCGCTTTATTGGGGTGCAATGCAGACAAAATCGATTCAGGTCAGCAGACCAATGGACGATTGTCTTTCTTGACCTACAATGTGCACGGCCTTCCACCTGAAATCACGGGCGACGATACCACAATTCGTATGTCACAGATAGCCCCATTGCTCAATGCATTCGATGTGGTTGGGCTCCAAGAAGACTTTATAGATTCCAACCATGACATCTTAAAGTCAAGTAGTTTGCATACAGAGCACTTTCGATTTTCTGATTCAATCGAAGAGAGGATATACGGCTCCGGCCTTTCTGTATTTTCAAATCCACCCATCATTGCACACGAGGGCATTCATTTTGAGACCTGCCACGGTACAGTTGACAATGCCTCTGACTGTTTGGCTTCAAAAGGGTTCCAATGGGCCACACTCAATCTCGGCGGACAACGGCTTCACCTTTACAATACACACAAGGAAGCTGGGGGAAGCAATGAAGATGAAATCGCACGGGCAAGCCAAGTCACACAACTTGTCTCACACATCAATGCGAACACCTCTGAAGAGGCCGTACTTTTTTTGGGAGATACCAATCTTCATCCAGACGATCCAGTTGACATTCCTCTTATCGAATCGCTTATGTCATCAACGGACTTGTTGGACAGTTGTGCCAATGTCAACTGCTCAGAGCTTAACCATATCGATCGGCTGCTTTTCCGTTCATCAGACACATTGGCACTGGAAATAGAACAATGGACCAACGAAAACACTTTTTATGATTCAAATGGATCTCCATTGTCTGATCACCCTGCATTGTCTATTCAAGTTAAGTGGGACAGTCAGTAACAATTTTTTGCAACCAGTGAATTGCCATCCTTTCAAGGAGTCCAACATGCCGAGTCTGTTCTCAAAGATTATTTCAGGCGAAATTTCAAGTCACATCATTTATGAAGATGATGCACACCTTGCCTTTTTGGATATTCATCCCTTGGCTCCAGGTCACACTCTGTTGATTCCAAAACAAGAATCCAATGATGTTTTTGATTTGCGCGGACCTGAATATGAGGCACTCTGGCGAACGGCACACAAAGTAGCTCATCAACTAAAAGAAGCCACACAGTGTAACCGTGTCGCCATTTTGGTACTTGGCTATGAAATCAACCATACCCACATTCACTTAATCCCAACCCAATCTGAAGCCGATATTTTACCGCCAGTCAGAAGCACACCAAGTCCAGATGAGCTTGCAAAAATAGCAGAACAATTGAAACCAAACCAAACACAAGTAAGCCTACCAACGACCGAAATAGTGACTGCTCGGTGGAATGAACTTGCATGCTGTTTCACAGAAAAGATTGAGCCAACAACTGTCGAATTGGCAAAATCCGTCTTTCCTTTTCTAGACCTTCAACACGCCGAAGCCATTTTGGAAATCGGCTGTGGTGGTGGAGCAGCATCGGAAGCCATGTACCCCAAATTATCTGTAAATGCTCAACTCACTGCCTCGGATATCTCATTTGAAATGATTGGGATTGCACGAGATCGATTAGATGATGAGATTACAACTTTTTTGGCTGACGCACAGGATTTACCATTTGACGACGAGGAGTTCGATCGGATTTTAGCCAACCTCAATCTGATGTTGATTCCAGATCCGCTGACTGCTGTTCAAGAGGCTCATCGGGTTCTTCGGTCAGGCGGTTTGATTGTCTACACGGTATGGGGGCGTTCAGAATTCTCTCCATTAATGACTGTGCTTCCAGAATGTGCAACGGAATTGGGCCTCCATCTTCCGAAACCACCCCGAAGCAATTTCCATCTAGGTGACAGGGAGACACTGAGGCAAATGCTTCGTTCTCAAGGCTTTGAACACATTCGACAATGGTACCAACCAATGGTTGCGCCGATTACGAGTGGCTTAGAATACCTCACTTGGTATCAGGATATACTCACCATGCTTGAACTCACGGCTCAAGAACAAGAAAGACTTGAAGCGCATCTCATACAAAAGGTCGATGACTTACTTGATAAAGGTCATGCCATGTCACTTGATATCCAAGTGGCTGTCGCACGAAAACCATAAATCCTGTCTCAAAATGACAAAAGCCCCAAAAATTGGGGCTTTAGCTAATCACAGAAGGGTTTTACTCTTTGGTGTCTTCCTTTTGAGAAGCGCCTTCTGCATTGGCTTCTTCGGACTTATTATCATCTGAAGCCGCTTCTGGCTTTTCATCTTTTACAGGTGCTTCTTCTTTCGTTGCTTCGGTTGAGGCTTCATCAGCTGCAGCAACGGCTTCACCTTCAAGACTCCAAGGCCGTTCTGTGTAAACACACTGACCTTCAGAACCATCTTCGTTGACTGTGTAGACACCTTCTAAGTAATAGCAACAACTGGCACGAACTTCTTCTTTGGGGGACAGCGTTGGACCATCTTGCCCTTCCGCTGGCGCTGCGACTGGAGCATCAGAAACTTTTTCTTTGGCGACACACTCAGCAAAGCCTTCAATGTCATTGTTGATATAATCTGTACTCATTGCCACATAGGCCATGGTATAGCCAATGACATACACAAGTCCGCCACCACCGAGAACAACAACCGCCCCACCAATCACTTTAGTGAACCGTTCTTTGTCTTTAATAATCCCAATGGCAATCAGCATTGAAATGAGCATTAAGGCTACCATACAAGATATGGCAACGATGTAAGGAAAGTTTGCGTCGTCGGCACCAGTCATGGTTATCTCCCAAAGATCTGACTGAATAGTAACATATTTGGAATTCTCAGTCCCAAAAAACCATACAGAATAACGAATATCCATTCATTTGGTATTCAGATACTTCTACAAGTAACGGTCTCATCACAATCCTTCAAAATCAAAATGTCAGGGGATTGAAAATCTGAAAACAAATGGCAATGTAAAACTAGCTTCAGACGCCTTGAATAGGATCCCAAGCCACTTCTCTTAAAAAGGAACTGTGGAGATATTCGGTTTTTATGACATGCGCCATTTCATCTGCGTCTCGAAATTTTTCCCATGGTATCCGAATGACGGGTATTTGTTTGGCTATTTTTTCAACAAAACTTTCATATTCGTGATGGAGCATCTGAAGATAATCTAGGCTTATCCCGCTCTCAACATCTCTGCTTCTCATCTGAATGCGTTCAAATGACGTTTCGGGTTGTATGTCCAGATAAATGATAATGTTCGGACGGCACATAAAGTTCGACATATGCTTAAAAAGATCCAAATAAGTTCTGTAATCTCTTTCATCCATTAAACCAAGGTTGACCAAGGATTTTGCAAATATGGCATCTTCATAAATGGTCCGATCTTGTACAGCCCCTCCACCTCGCCAGATGATTTCTTGATGTTGCTGAAAGCGCCGATTTAAAAGATATATCTGTGTGGCGAATGCATACTTGGCAGTATCTTTATAAAAATCTGCAAGGTATTCATTGTCCTGAACTGGTTCATAGTAGACTGGAAGGCCGGTCACCTCTCCAAGCTTTGTGGCGAGAGTTGACTTACCTGCGCCAATGAGGCCGGCAATGCCAATAAACAGTTCTTGCATTGCGTCATGGCCTTTTAGCTGTGTCATTTGTCCTCCAAGAAGACCTCAGGTTTTGCGCATTGACTAAAGCGAAACCCACTTTCTATTCTGGGCACGCCAGGCATTGCCAGCTTCTCCATAGTCAGAAAGGTTGGACTGCAACCCTTGAACAGCTCGCCATAGGGTGTCTAATTTGACCTTAACCGAGGGATGGGGCATCACAACCCACTTTCCATCAAGGCCCTTCTCTCTCAATACAGGCAGAACATGTTCCACGAAGATTTTTTCAGCGACTGCACCTTGTACGATGGTAATGGTCGGTGGTTCTAGATCATCTTCGTTTTCTTCCGGATCACTGAGCCAAAATGAAAGGTAATAATCAAGATTTGCCTTAAAGTTTTCAACTGCTTCATCGTGCAGTGCAACCAATCGGCCGTTGGTGGTGTTGGTTGCCACAGTGGGATCATACCAATCCATCGTTGATGGTTCTTGGATGCGCTTGAGCAATGTGGGCTTCAAATCCAAGTATCGCATTGCGCCAACCCAGTTTCGAAAGGCGTGGGCAAACTCTGCTTCAAAGGCACTGGACGGGGCTGTGTTGATGGACTGGATACTCCGTGTAAATTCTTGTCCGTCTGATGAAACCGAAGACCGTGTTTCAGCGCCCATAACTTGAATGAGATTTCGTGTAAAAAAGCTGCGATTGCCGTGAAAGTCATTGGTGAGAACGGCTGTTCGGAACCATGTTCCAAGATCACTTTCCTCAAAATCATCATCATTGAATTGGAAGCCACCAGCTCCAACCACAAGTATTCTACAGTCGCTGTATTCCCATTTATCGATATCTACCGGCTCATAGGTCCATTCAGTACTCATGTTTAACCTCACAAAATAAAAATATCCCGTCCCATAACACCTTAATTACAAAGACGCACACTCCAAATCGAATACCGGTCGCACTAGACATGCGACCGGTGAACGAGAAACCGTTGGAGGACTGGAAATTAGCGGAGAACGACCGATTCTGCATCGCTAAGAAGCACAGACTTATTGATCAAAGACAATAGTTCAACATCTTCTTTATGCGCAGGCCGTATGGCACTTTCAGCATAGGTTGCCAGATCTCGAAGAGATATACCGGTCGTGTATGGTGACCGCCGAAGAATCTCAGCAAAAGTTCCTGCAGTGTAAGCCAGACGCAAAGAAGGATCTGACTGTCCATACTGTAGGGCTTGATTTGAATAGGTCCAAGCCCGTTCAGTGGCGGAACCATCAGCTCCAGGAGACTCATATCGAAGCCGAACATTCATCAAATCCGAAGATTCAAAGGCACTGAAACTATTGTCGGTCAACTCAAGTTCGTAGAGCGCTGTAACACTGTGGCCAGCACCGACCTCACCTGCATCGACACGGTCATTTCTGAAATCCTGATCTGCAATGTTTCGGTTTTCGTAGCCAATCAACCGATATGCCTTGACGCGATCTGGGTTTAACTCAACCTGTATCTTTACATCTCTGGCAATCGATATCATCGTGCTGTTAAACCCCTCAACAAAAATCTTCCGGGCCTCTGTCATAGAATCAATGTAGTAATTGTTACCATCGCCATTGTTGGCCAACTGCTCCATTGTGGTGTCTTTGTAGTTGCCCATACCCAATCCGATGGTTGACAAAGTGATGCCACGATCCGCATAACCTTTGATTTGGCTAAGCATGTCATTCCATCCAGTTCTACCCACATTGGCATCTCCATCCGAAAGCACCACGACTCGATTTTCTGCCCCAACTTCATAGGAATGCCAAGCCATGTCATAGGCAATGTCAATTCCCGAAGACATGGCCGTTGAACCACCTGATTTTAGGGAGTCGATTGCGGCGTGAATGGCGCGTTTGTTGGTACCAGATGTCGGTTCTAGAATCCGTGCCACCCGACCAGCATAGGTAGCAAGTGCGACCGTATCTCCCTCTTGTAGGGTATCGATCAAGAGGTGCATTGCCTGTCGAGCCAACGGTAACTTGTCTCTACTTGACATTGAACCAGAGACATCTACGAGGAACGTCAGATGAAGTGGTGGGCGAGTCTCTGCTGTGAGCTCCTTGCCCTGAACACCTACTCTGACAATATGATGATCTGGTCGAAATGGATCGCTCATCCCATCGATGTGTACATCAAATGGCTGTGCATCAGTACAAGGATAATTGTAATCAAAGTAATTGATGAACTCTTCTGCGCGAACAGAAGCCATTGGCGGCAAGACACCACTGTTTATTTTGCGACGGGCAATGGTGTACGAGGCAGTATCCACATCAATGGAAAAAGTAGAAAGTGCGTCATCTGCGGTATCTACAAACGGATTAACGCCATGGTCTTTGTAGGCTTCCGTATTTCTGTGTTGAAAATACGCTTGACCTTCATCATACATAGGCGCCATCAATTGAGGACTAGCCAATTTTTTCTTCCCAATATAGGTTCCACGAACACTTCCCTTTGAACCGGTAAGGTTTGAATCTCTAGAACCACTGTCAAAATGGACAGTACCGGCACCATTAACCACGCCTGTATTTCCAAGACCACCCAATCCAGTGGCCGCATGGACTTCTGCGGTGAGCACATTATGAGACTCTTTCGACAGAATCTGAAATGCTTCAGAAGACACCTCAGGTATTGGTTCACCTGAAAGGATTATCTCCCCTTCTGACTCTGTAACAAGAACTTGTTCTTCTCCTTGCAAAGACCTCTGTGAAACCGATTCTAAATCGGCATATTCAGAAAACTCAATTTCAGTGGGAAGGGCGCCCTCTCCAGCGCTGACAATATCCTCAGATTTAGTGATTTCTTCAGGTTCTTCAGCAACAACTGCAGAGGGCGCTTCGGTCTTCATGTGCGCACAGGCCGTTAGACAACTCATTATACCGAAGGTAAAAAAATGGGGTTGGGTTTTCATGTTGAACTCCTTTGAGGTGTGAGTGTTCAGTCTGGAAACGCCAAAGGAAATGATTGCTTACACTTCCACTTAATAAATCATCATTTTCTTCAAAATGACATCTAGCGACAATTTCCAACGACTAATGACAGGCAAGACTGAATATAGGTTGTAAAAAAGATGTGTATTGAAAGGAAATCAAATGATTTGGATACTGCTGGCCTGTCAAACCGCTACTCAAAATGGGGAGCACACTGAAGAACATACTGAAGCGCTCAAAGCCGACACCGAAGATGTGACCGCACTATTGGCGCGCATCGAACGCCTTGAGACCGAGATAGAACGGATACAATCGAGCAATGCGCTTGTCGGAAAGATCATTGTGGATGAAGCAGGTGATGTCGTGATCGTCGGGGCAAACCTTAGAATTATTCAAGACTTGGACGACAACACTGTTTCGAATGGAAAAGGAAACCTGATCCTAGGTCACTTTAATGAAGCCAATGTCGATGGTACTCACAATCTAATTATGGGCTCAGGACATCAGATCAGTGGTGAAGGCCACATTGTAAGCGGCAACAATCACATCATCAATGGCCACCATTCTGCAGCCATCAGCGGAGATCACAACGAACTTGAAGGCGATTATCTCAGCACCCTAAGTGGTCAAGACAACACCATTATTGCCAACTATTCCAGCATTACTGGAGGGGGTGAAAATCTGGTTGAAAATGACCATTCTAGCATTGCTGGCGGTTTTCAAAATGAAGCGAATGGCACCTATTCTACCATCGCAGGTGGTTTTGCAAATAAGGTCAGTGGGCACACAGCCTCAGTCGCAGGCGGCGGAACAAACAGAGCGACCGCTCCAGGGGCTTTGGCCGTCGGTGGATTTGGGAATGTGGCTGCAGGAAATTCAAGCGTGGTACTTGGTGGTGGTTATTCTCAAGCCACGGGCAACTACAATTCTGTTGTTGTGGGCGGATATATGAACTTGTCAGAAGGTCAATGGAGCACAGTCATTGGCGGAGATGCAAACACCGCTTCTGGTATCGGCGCCACAACGGTTGGTGGTCAAAAGAATTGGACTGCAGGTGATTATGCGACGGTATTGGGAGGCTATGAAACCTATACCTCAGATGCCCACAGCATTGCACCCAATCAATAAAGACCCATTTCCTGAATTTTAAAAGCGGTTGAGATATAGTGTCTCAATGTTCGCACTGTTCTTGAATTCGATGGCTCAAGCTGGAGACACTTCAATCGGAGATGTCATTCAGTCGCGGGGCTATGTTGAGTTTCGAGCGAGTGCAGTAAACAGCGAAGGAACCCCTTGGCAAACCATAGAGAGAAGTAGACCAAGTCTTTTTATAACGCCTGTAGACCGAGTAAAATTGACAGTTACACCTCAACTAATATTTACGCAAGGTCGCTACGAAATTGGCGAATTTTTTGATTTGCTGTCAGAGCCCATCGAGGCGAATCTTCCTCAAGACATGACCCTTGAAGATGTGATTGAAGGCTGCGATTGGAACATAGAAAGTGAGCGCCAAATCAACGAAGTGGAAGACTTTCTTACTCTAGAGCGTCTGATGCTGGATATTTATCACCCCAAGTTCGACTTGAGGATAGGACGCCAAGCCCTCAACTGGGGCTCTGCTCAATTCTTCAACCCAACAGATGTATTGGCACAAAATCTACTGGCCACACCATGGCAAGAAAGACAAGGCGTAGACGCCATGCGCCTTACCATTCCCATGGGTCAAAATGGTCAAGCCATCGTAGTGGGTACTTTGGACGAGAGCTTTGAGCCCAATCAGGGCGCCATAAAAATGGGCCGTTCATTTACTGGGGTTGACATTTACGGTGTGGGTTCTGTAAGGGAGGACAACTGGTTGGTCGGGCTAGATATGAAGGGTGATTGGACAATTGGATGGTGGCTAGAAACGGCATACAGCGAACATTTTAAGTGGTCACTTGGCGCTGACTATTCGTTTCCCATCATGGATCAACTCGTGGTCTCAGCACAGCTTAGCCACGACGGTTCAGGTGAAGAACCCCTTTTTTACGATTGGGCATCCCGTCAAGACCCCAACTTACAACTTGCTCCATGTCCAGAAATTGGATTCAACCCGCCTACCACTGACGGCCCACAAAGGACAACACTTGGACGCTGGTATGCTGTGACCAGCCAGAGACTGGCATTCCGAGACCGCTGGAACTTGAGCAACGCAATTCTAATAAATCTCGCCGACCAAACCGGACTCTTTTTTCCAAGTATGAGTGGGACATTTGGCTCTTATGTTCAAGTCAATGCAGGACTACAATATCTTTTTGGATCTGACGGTGAGTTCCAACCTCCCGCAACACAAACTCAGGTCAATGGCATAGACACTTCTGGATTGTTACCAAAGTGGACCGCACTCACTTGGGCACGGTTGAGCTACTAATCCGAGACTTCAGAAGCTGAGCAACCAATAAAGTGAGTCAAAAAGGTTCAACGCTTGACTAGTAGTGGTATTCTCTTTGACGACCATGGTTTTTAAAAAGTCCATTTTCAATCCATGGTGATGCGAAGTGATCCGGTTCTTATGGCTTTTACAATTCATTTATATTGGTTGACAGAGTCAAAAAGACTGGTCGATCGACCCGAATCGGTCACCAAGACACACGCCCATAAAATTTGACACAGAATTATGAGAGGCTATTCAAAATTAGGTGGCATATATCCGTTATGACGGAACCGCTACAGTGGATAATCTATGCTACCAGCCTCAGCAACCGAAGAAACGACTATTGAAACACCCTCAACGGCAAGGATCATAGCAGCGTTGATTGGTCTCGTGCTTCTCGGAAGCCTCGGTGCTTATTTCGGTAGAGGCTATATTGAAATGGCTGGAACTTGGCTGATTCACAATTACGGATTGTGGGGCATCGCCATGGCCACGCTTATCACAGATACTTCCCCACTTCCGCTGACATCTGAGCCCGTCGCGCTGCTCGGGCTCGGCGCAGAGATTCCATTCTGGCACATCATTTTGTTCATGGGCGGAACTTCACATCTGTGCGGACCACTGGGGTATGGTTTTGGTGCGCTCGTTGGCCGTGTTGGTCTCAAACACATTGTAAAAAAAATACCGACTTTGCAACCAGTGATTGCATATGTTCGACAACATGGGGTAAAGGCAGTCGCAATGGGCGCTTTACTGCCAATACCTTATGCCTTGACGACCTGGACTGCTGGTGCATTAGGGGTTTCTTTTTGGGGCGTTTGTGCGGCCAGTTCCCTGCGCTGGCTTAAGACACTCATCTATGTCAGTTTGCTGGCAGGTGGCTGGTTGATTGGCTCGCAATAGGTGGCCGTGGTTGACCTTGAAGTCTTAGGAGAAGAGCACAAGAGCCACAATCATACCTCCGAAGTTCAAACCTTCGGAAGTTAGAAGCACAAGTAACCAATAGACAATACCAAGCGGTGAACCATTGCGTGAAGCTGAAGCAATCACCAATAGGCGTTAACCGTCAATGGGGATCTTTGAATGAGCATTGAGCGTCAAGGTATCCTGAACTTTTCGCCCGTCTGGAAGTGTAATTTCAACTTCAACAAAGTCTTCTTCAATGTGACCAAGTCCAAAATGCGCAATTGGTGGTCCACCTGAAGCCAAGGAGTCACCCGCAAGGATCCATTGGGTCTGTTCGGTGCGCTGGGTTTTCACGACCACTTTTGAACCGACCCCATTCGTATTCATCCCGTCCATATCAATCTCAAGACTTACCCAATTGCCGTTCATGCAATCCCCCCAATATATCTCAGCTGGGGCATTGACATGTGACAAAATGAGATCCTGAACCCCATCTAGATCGAGGTCAGCGACGACACTTCCCCTAGAAATGGTTCGAGCCTCCAACCCCCATACATGTGCCATGTCTTGAAATTCACCTCCCAAGTTGGCCCAAAAAGAGTTCGGTTGATGCATCGAGTCCTCTTCATGCAGTTCACCATTTAGATTATGGGTCGGTCCCCAACTTGCAAAAGCATCAGGCCTGCCATCATTTTCAAAATCGAAAAGGTTAACACCCCACGAATAGATCTGATCCGAATCTGACCGGGTAAGGCCCAAACTCTGAGAAGACTCGTACCACTGGTTTGATTGACTGGACATCAACAAACGAACGCCTTCAAAATCAGAAATTAACAAGTCAGGTAAACCATCTGAGTTGAGATCGGTTTGAGAAATCCCCATTCCAGCCATGGCAAGGTCGAGTCCGGAGTTCTGTACGGGAGCAAAGCCTTGCGACTCTTGAGAATACAACATGTTGGGTACAACCATGTCTCCAAAGTCATTGACCACATACAACAAGGGTCTTTTACCTTCTTCTGGCTGCAACCACGCAGCGGCATAGGTATAGGGTTCAACAGCCTCTTCGTACAAGGCAACAGGGTCAAATGAGTCTCCATTATTTTGGTAAAGCCGATTGATTGTGGCAGCTGGTGAAACTCCGTCGGGATTAAGATTGAACGCCGCCTCTTTGTGGCCCCCGACAAAAAGGTCAAGATCGCCATCCAAATCAAAGTCATTCCAAACCGCAGCAGTGCTGTCACCTGTATCATCTAATAAACCGTATTGCTCAGTCACATCAGTGAACCCATGCCCATTGTTCATTAGCAATCGATTGTGATCACGAGCCGTAAGCAAAAAAATATCCATGTCGCCATCACCATCAAAGTCGGCTGCAGAACCACCGATTGAAGGCGAGTTGAAGTCATGATCGGAGGTCATATCCGCCATTAGTGTAAAAGAACGATCGCCTTCGTTAAAGTAAAGAAGATCTTTGTCGAGTCTCGATAGATAGAGATCAAGGAGATCATCGCCGTTAAAATCTGCAACGATCAATCCACCGCCGGGTGTAATTTCGAAATAATCGTCTGGATTCTGGACATATCCGCTTTCGGGCTGATTGGAAAAGTCTCCAAGTTCCGACTGAAGTGAAAAACGAGCATCGTTAATTGAACGGCACTCGTTTAGAGGGGCACTGTTGTTTTCAGAGTCAGACACCGGAATATAACTTTCGGCCGAATAGGTGCAGCTGGTGGCGAATAGAACGACAATGACGGACACATGAAAATACACTTAGATCTCACTAAACGAACAAATTTTACACCATCAAAGACAAAAGGTAAAAGACTAAGTCGTCCTCTGTTGATGTAGATAGAACAATATGGCATTTGAAATGTCTGTTATTTCTCGACTAACAGGGATTAGTTGAGAATTGTAAAAAAAAGTTTTGACATCGCTAATATTTGTGTAAAGGCGCTCTGCTTCTTGATCCGACTTCTATTGAAGATCGTTCCCCATTACTAAATTCAAGGGTTTCATTCGAGGAATGCCACAAAACACATATGGGTTGATTTTATAATGTTCTACTCTTTGCTTATCAAAAAAGACTGTGTTTGGTATTGAAACGGTGAACCTGCTTGAGAGTTGTGAACGCCCAGCTCAACATGCGTCGTGGGTGGTATACCGATAAGTTCACAAGTCCATGCCATTATGTTCAATCACAATTGAACTGTTTCCATGTGTGAATGAAAACCCCGTCGACAAAACATTAGTG
>JAYYJC010000411.1:0-2536 GCA_036146655.1 Myxococcota bacterium
AGTGCATTTCCCTTTACAGAGAAATGAAGAGAATCCAAAAAAAGGGTTCCTGCTGGAATGCCATTCACTTTAGCAGCCTGTTGAAAGGGCTTTCTCGGATCTATCGTGGGTACATCCAATTCTTTTCCAATGTGAACAATCCAGTCAGCCATTGCATTCCCAGCTCTGATTCGTCGGGTAGGTGGACTGTCTTCTTGAGCTCGGGTCCAATATTGAATGGCCGTTTCATTTTCGCCGGCTTGGTATGCCGCTTGAGCGTAAAGATGAGCGAGGGGCGCATATCTTGGCGCAATTCGAAGAGCCTCAGCCCATTTGGAGTCATTAAATGAAGGCGTATTTTGCAGTATGTCTTCCCAAAGTGGCCAAAAGGCATCGAGCTCATTTTGGGATAAGGTATTCCAGATAATGCCATCTACAGGCGGGCTGTCCAACCGTGATACAGGTCCGATAAGCAGGAGTTTACATTGATTAAGTGTGGCTTGATTAGCAATGTCACTGATGTTTTTTTGAATAAAACGAAATATGGTTTCTTCAGCTTTTCGTTGCTGAGTTTGGAGCTGTTCAAGGGCTTGAACTGTCTGAGCTTTTGGCAATGACAGTTGATTAAATGCCGCTTTAGCTTGTCGATCGAAAGAGGGTCTTTCGAGTGGCGGCGTAAGCGATGGGGGCGGTTTAATCCATTCAGTATGAAGCAAAAGAGCTTTCAATCCTCTCCAAATGGCCAACCGACGCCCCCCTTTTCTGATTAGATGAAAACTTGGATTATCGTTGAGTAGTTGCTCTATGACAGGATAATATACATAGTCATTGTGGCCTGTGTATAGAATTAGGATGTCAGGTTCAAGGTCCCAAACTTCCGAAAGCATTCGCCGAATCTGAAGACTGTTATAGCCCGCAACGCCTGCATTAATGACATCTACTGTGCTGCCCATTTGACTAAGTTGCTCTTGCAGTTGGCTGGCCAAGGTGTGGGAAAATGGAAGGCCATATCCCTGTATTGAAGACCCCCCCAGTGTCACAATTCGTTGAGAAATAGGTTTACATGGGAAACGCTGAGGTTGCATGGCCATGTGCGAAGAGTCTTTTCCTTTTGTCAGTTCTGAGTGTGTTTTGCACAGACCAGTTTCATTCTCCGTTTCAAAGTGGGCAGGAGATTGAGCATAGTAAGCCTCAACAGACTGATAGCCCTTTAACTTCCAAGATGGTTCGTTTGGCACAATCTCATTGAGAGTGAGTTCCAAAGAAATAAAAAAAAGGACAACCAAACTGATTGACCAAAGGAGACGCATTCTGAAAGATGATTTTGGTTTCACGGTGACACTATAACAGGTCACATTTATGGATCACGAAGGGTTTATAAAAACCAGAAGGCGCTTGCGAAGCTCAAGGCTGAGAGCAGTATAAAACTAAGTCGCATGTCACCTGATGTTTGGGGCAGAAAGGCTCCAAAAAAACAGAATACAGGCAGAAGTATCCAGTGAACATGAAATATCAACAGATACATCAGTCCAAACAAAAGGGACACAATCAAACCAATAAGTGTTATTCCACGCAACATTTTGTATACTCCGTTGTCCTTCTATTCTATCCTCTGAAATTCTTTTGTCCCTCGTTGTTGGTAGTTAGACCTCTATTTTTTCAAATTTGAAACAAAATTTTTGGAAATTTTGGTCTTTTGCAATTTATTGACCTGTCAATGGTAATTAAAAGTTTAGTAATTTGTGATAATTTAGGTATTTTAGATTTTTGATTATTTGGTGCACACCCAATGTGTGTCATGCTCTGAAAATATTTTTTTGAATGGTAATTCTGTGATTTTTAAGCCTTGACCAGATAGATTGGCCGCACAATGCGTCAGTTGTCCATTCCCGCCATAACATTTGTCATCGCTTTTTTGGTGCGAGCTGCTGCCATCCTTATTTGGCCTCATGCTTTTCAGTTTGATGCTTACCAGCGGTGGGCGGGCAGGGATCATCTGTTCATTCAAGTGTGGTTACCAGCAACACAACTTGTGGTTTGGATATGCGGTAAACTGGGAATGAGTATCTTCGGTGTTCGGTTTGTTTTTGCTGCCATTGGAAGCCTTTCGCTTGCAATTGCCTCTGCATTGCTCGAACGCCTTGGTGGACGAATGGCTGCATGGCTCTTTCTTCCAATGTGCTTTTTTGGACCCTTTCTGGTTTGGTCGACCTCCCCATATCAAGAATCCACCTTGTTAACTGTACTCTTCTTTGGGTTGTTGTTGTCTGACTTGAAGCCTCAGCTCAGTGATTGGGTCATGGGTGCGTTGGCCATGGTGCGCTATGAAGGGTGGCCGTTAATTATCGCTCATGTCTTCTTTAGGCGTTCTTGGAGTGCGTTGATTGCCTTTTGGGGATGTGCATTTCTAGGTGTTCTCTATGCATGTGATTGGGTTCATCCCTATCAAGCGTCTCCAGACAGTTTTGCGGACTGGAATGATCTGTCTGGAAATCTAAAGCCAAGAATTGTGTCTTTCGTGGCTTATCGACTGGGTGTCATCACTGAGTATTCGGGT
>JAYYJC010000412.1:0-2665 GCA_036146655.1 Myxococcota bacterium
GTTCTGTAAGTAGTTGGGCAAATAAGTTCCCATGTGCCTTTTCTTGTTCCTGAGTTTGTAAAAGCTGGGCGGCTTCTCGATACTTTTGTATGTCGACAGTACCCCAGTATTGATCGTCAATTGTCATGCGTCGAACAAGGACCATGTCAAAATGAGGGTTGTTAAGTTCTTTGGTCACAAAGTGATGAGTGTGCGCAAAATGATCTTGTGTTTGTCTTGAAAAGGTGAAGTTAAACCGGATCCTCAAGCCACTATTTTGGCGTTGTATTGGTTCTAACGCCCGATAAGTCTTCATCAACCGATCAAATTGTCCTTTTCCTCGTATGGTGTCATGTTGTTCTCCAACCCCATCTATAGACAATTGTATTTCTAGAATAAGGTCTGGCCGACTTGGAAGGAGGGTGTTCACCAGAGACACAATCTTTTCAGTGTGCTGACCTGCTGTTGGGATGGTGATTTGTCGTGATTGAGACTGATTTTCATAAAATAGAGTAGCTATTTCAGTCAAATCACTCCGAAGGAAGGGCTCTCCTCCGGTGATTATTAGTTTGGGAAAAGGAGGACACTTTTCAGTGATAAGTTTGTATTCATCAAGTGTGAGCTCATCTGCAATATTGCCATTGAGCAATTCTTCTCGATAAAAGCAGTGTCCGCAGTTCAGTCCACACCTTGCAGTCACAAAAACCGTCAAAAAAAGAGGCTTTTGGGTCATCCATCGACTCATGACTCCGTCTTTCAGATATCGCATGGCATAGCGAAAGAGTGGGGGGCTGTGTTTAGGCTCGGAAACGATGATGGCCTCCTTGTATGATGCCGAGTGCATAAGCCACGCCTTCAGCTAAGCTGAGCGGTGTTGAAATTAACGCTTCTTTGAGATTTCTTTTTCGAAGTGTAAATAGCATGAATTCAGCATTATTGACAGCACCGATGCCTAGCAGCGGTAGCCAAATAGGGGGACAAATGACGCCCACCAACAGACCAAATCCAATGGCAGTATTGATTGGGTAACGGTAATGAAGTGTTGCTTTCATTGGGGATTTTACTGCGGATGAGGCGTTATCGTCTAGAGATTTCACAAAGTGATAACCAATGTTGAAGCGGTGTTTTAGCATGCCCAAAAGTGAGACATTTTTTTTATGAACCACTTGGGCTTCTGTGACAAGCAACAAACTCTTTGGTGGCAATTGCCATCTCGTGTTGATGTCGTCAGCATATCGAGATTGGCGTCTCTCATCCCATCCACCCATATTCAGAAAAGCCGATCTTCGAAGGGCACATATCGCTGTAAATGTTGTGTTTACCCGTTTACCATGTCCGATATGCTGGAAGTGAATGGATGTATTGACAAAATCTGAGGTGCGATTGGTCGGTGGGAGATCAATCGCAAAAATACCATTGGTCCCAAGTAAATTGGGTTCATCTAGCAGTGGTTTTAGAAGATAGGAAAGGGTATTTGGGCGAACCAATGTATCCGAATCGATAAAGATGAGCGTGTCACCTTTCGCTTGTTTAGCCCCTGTATTTCGAGCTGCTGATGGTCCTTTGTTGCGTTTGTGAGACAGTATTGAGACTTGCGAATGAAAGGGAACATGTTCAGCAGAATTGTCTGTGGAACAGTCATCGACGACAATAATTTCGTAATTTTCTATATCTGAACTAAGAATGGCTTCGACACAGTCGGAGATTGTAAGTGCACCATTGTATAGTGGCACAATGATACTGTAGTCGATTTTCTGCATGACTATTCTATTGGCGTAGTTATACGGGGGCCTCATGACTGCTTGGCTTGAGCAGTTCCATTTTCAGAAGACTGACCGCCGAAGAAGTCAGACGCTTAAATTCTTGTTTCGACTCGAGTTTTCTCAATGCCCTTGCAATAAACCGAGGTCTAAAATAAAAGCGTCGATGGCAAATTTTGAGCAGTTCTAGAAGTTCGTCTTTGCTTAAGTGTTCTTCCCAACAGACCGGAACCTGTTCACCACAGAGTGGATCTGTCATAATCTTTTCCCAACAATCCGCTGGATACAGGCCCAATTTGGCACCTCGATCAAAAGTATCTGTGCCTGGGTATGGGGTATAGATTGCAAAAGCAGCATAGTCTGGATCTAGTTTTAAACAACCTTCAAGATTACTTAGAATTGAATCTTTGGTTGACTCATGTGGCCCACCGATCATGATGTAAGCTACCGAGCGCATTTTTTCTTCACGGCACCATTGAAATACTCTGTGCACATCATCAGTGTCACAGTGCTTGTCATGTGTGGCGAGGCCTTCATTGCTCATGGATTCAACACCAAAGTGCATCTTTGTGCAGCCTGTTTCCTTGCAGCGGCGAACCTGTTCTCGGGTTGTACCGGCAACAGTGGTTTTGTAACCCCAATTAAATTTTAAGCCTCTTCTTTCGATGCCATCGCAAAAGCGCATGGCCCATTGAGAGTTGGGTGTGAATAAGTCATCCACAAAAAAGACTTCGGTTATACCAATTGAGATGCAATCTTCAATTTCATCCAAGATATTATCGATTTCACGCATGCGGTATTGCTTGGTGTATGTAAAGCAAAAAGGACACGAATGGGGACAGCCTCTAGAGGTTACAGCCGTAGTTACCATCGGCTGTTTTGCGCCTGGAACCCAATAATCTTGGTACCTTGTACGGCGTCGGTCA